>CAYWHO010000081.1:3048-8915 GCA_964458195.1 uncultured Arenimonas sp. | reverse complement strand
AAGAACAACGGCCTGACGCCGGAGCAGGCGGCCGAGGCCGCGCGCTCTGTGCGCGAACGCGAAGGCGCCGCCTTGTACGCGCGTTACCAGGCGCGCTTGCAGGCGTTCAATGCCGTCGATTTCGACGACCTGATCCGCCTGCCGCTGCAATTGCTCGAGGCCGATGCCGGGCTCGCCGCCGGCTGGCGCGAGCGTATCCGCTATCTGCTCGTGGACGAATGCCAGGACACCAATGGCGCGCAGTACCGTCTGCTCAAGCAACTCGCCGGCCCTCGCGGCGCGATGACCTGCGTCGGCGACGACGACCAGAGCATCTACGCTTGGCGCGGCGCCCAGCCGGAGAATCTCGACCAGCTCGCGCAGGACTACCCCGACCTGAAGGTCATCAAGCTGGAACAGAACTACCGCTGTTCCGGCCGCATCCTGCGCTGCGCGAACACGTTGATCGCCAAGAACCCGCACGCGCACCTGAAGCAGCTCTGGAGTCAGCACGGCGATGGCGAGCCGGTGCGCGTCTGGGAATGCCGCAACAACGAACACGAGGCAGAACGCGTCGCGGCCGAAATCCATTACCTGAAGCAGGCCAAGGAAATTCCCTGGGGCGAGTTCGCCATCCTGTTCCGCGGCAACCACCAGTCGCGCGCGCTGGAGAAGGCGTTGCAGTTGCTGCGCATTCCCTACCACCTCACCGGCGGCACCGCGTTCCTGGATCGCGGCGAGGTGAAGGACGCCCTGGCCTGGCTGCGCGTGCTCGCCAATCCCGACGACGACGCGGCCTTCCTGCGCGCGATCGCCGCGCCCAAGCGCGACGTCGGCGCGACCACGCTGGAAAAACTCGCCGCGCTGGCGCAACAGGCGCAACTGCCGATGTCGCGTGCGGCCGACAACATCTCGCTTCTCAAGCAGCTCACGCCGCGCGCGGCGAATGGATTGAACGAATTCAGCGCGATCGTGCATCGGTTGCGCGACGCCAGCGAACGCCTGACGCCGGCGGAGTTGACCCGGGAGTTGCTGCAACAGACCGGGTTGCTGGCGATGATCCGCGCGCAGTGCAAGGACGAAGCCTCCTACCTTCGGCGCAAGGAAAACCTCGACGAGCTCGCGCAATGGTTCGAAGACGCACGTGGCGGCGGCCCGGGCGAACTGGCCGCGCAACTCGCCCTGCTGTCGAACGCCGATCGCGGCGAGCCGGGCAACCAGGTGCGGCTGATGAGCCTGCATGCGGCCAAGGGCCTGGAGTTCGACGCGGTCTTCATTGTCGGCTGCGAGGACGGCAACCTGCCGCACGAAGCCAGCCTGGAGGAGGGCCGGCTCGAGGAAGAGCGTCGCCTGATGTACGTCGGCATCACGCGGGCGCGCCAGCGCCTCTACCTGTCGCATGCGGCCGAAGCCAAGCGCTGGGGCGAGAGCCAGCATCTGCTGCCCAGCCGCTTCTTCGACGAACTGCCGGCCGGCGACCTGCTGCGCGACGGCGCCGATCCGGAACGCGATTCGGCCGAAAAGAAGCAGCGCGGCCGCGCCCATATGGATGCCATCGCCGCCCTGTTCGATTCGTGACGGATCAGGCTCGACGCGACGCGAAGGTCTGCGACAATGCCGCCACTCATCACCCGACCGACACCATGAACGCACTACGATTGTTGCCGCTGTCCCTGCTCGCCCTGTCGCTCGCTGCCTGCGTACCGATGCAGACGCGCCCGAGCGCGCCGCCTCTGGCCGCCGCGCCGGCCGAACCGGCGGGTCCGGCGGCGAACGACAATCTCAATGCGGTGGCCTGGGTGCAGACTTCGGTCGAGTACCGCCTGATCGCCGGCCAGACCTATCGCCTCGCGCTCGGCCAGCTCGACCGTGCGCTGAAAACGCCGACCTGGGACGCGCTGGTGCCGGAAGAGCGCGACACGCCGATCAAGAACCTGCCGCCGGCGGTGATCGTGGACGTCGACGAGACCGTGCTCGACAACTCGCCCTACCAGGCGCGGCTGGTCCGGGACGGCAAGCCCTACAACGAGTTCACGTGGAGCGAATGGGTCAAGGAAGAGGCGGCCCGGCCGGTACCCGGTGCCCTGGAGTTCGCCCGCGCGGCCGCCGCCCGTGGCGTCACCATCTTCTATGTCTCCAACCGCGTGCAGGATCTCAGCCCGGCGACCTTGTCCAATCTGCGCAAGGCCGGCTTCCCGATCAAGGACGAGAGCCAGTTCCTCGGCCTCGGCACGGTGATCGAAGGCTGCGAGGACAACGGTTCCGAAAAGGGTTGTCGCCGGCGCCTGGTCGGACGGACCCACCGGGTCCTGCTGCAGTTCGGCGACCAGCTGGGCGACATGGTCAGCGTGCTGGCCAATACGCCCGACGGTCGGGAACAAGCCATCCGCCCCTACCTGGGCTGGGTCGGCGAGCGATGGTTCGTCCTGCCGAACCCGACCTATGGCAGCTGGGAGCCGGCGCTGTTCAATAATGAATGGTCCCAGCCCGAAGCCGATCGGCGCAGGCAGAAGCAGGAAGCGCTTCGTTATTAATTGAAATCAAACAGTTAACGGCTCTGATTAAAGTGTTGAACTAACTCAAGGCCCGGAGTAAGCTGGCGTCGTTCGTAGAGTCCGAGATCCCTGATCCGACGAATCCACAACACGTTCAGTCCTCCGGAATACCGGATTTGATGGGAGGCCCCGGCCTCCCTTTTTTTCGCTGAATCAAGGGCTTGAGACGAGCCCCGCGCCGGGTCCGGGCTGCTCGCCCTGGCGCTGGCGGCGGTCTTGCCGGGTCAATCTGCTAAATTCCCCCTCCCGATCGCTGTCCAACCGACGATGTCCCGGTTCCTATCCCGCGTCGCCCTCCTGCTGCTGTGCCTGGGCCTGTTCGGCCTGACCGCCTGCCGGCGCGAAGTCGTGGCGCCCGGCGATCCGGTGGCGGCCGTGAAGGGATTGGCCGAGGCGATCCGCGACAACGACCTGGTGCGCTACTCGCGCCTGAGCCTGCCGCCGGAACTGCACGCGAAGATGGAGCGGCGCTGGACGGAGCGGCTGAAAATCGCCCCGCCGCCGACCGAAGAGCAGCGCAAGGACTATGCGCGCTGGATGGCGCGGCTGACCGCCCCCGATGCCGAGACCAAGCTGTACAAGTCGCTCGATCCCAAACTCAGGAAGTTCGAGTCCGAAGTCGGCACGCAGTGGCCCTTGATGCAGGCCACCGCCGGCATCTTCGTCAACGGACTGATCCAGACCAACTCGAAACTGAGTGAGGGCGAGAAGGCGCACGCCAAGGCCCTGGGCGAAGTCTTCCTCGCCTGGCTGAAACCGCAGACGATCACCGATCGCGACCGCGCGAAGCGATCGATCGCCGTGGTGGTCGAAACCGCGCGCGAACTGGAGCTGCCGACGCTTGAGGATTCGCGCCGTCTGGAAATGATTCCGGCGCTGGAAAAAGGCGGCATCGCCTTGGCCGGCCTCAAGCGCATCGGCCGCGTATACGGCGTCGATGCCGATGCAGCCCTGGCCGGCGTGCAAACCCGCGTGAAAGACGTGGATGGCGATATCGCCACGATGATCGTCGCCTATCCGCTGCTTGGTCGCCGGGTCGAGTTCGAGGTCGAATTGATCCGTCGCGATGGTCGCTGGTATCGCGCCGATGCCGTGCGCGAGGCCGAACGCGAACTGGCCCTGCCCCTGCGCGCGAAGGGCGCCTGACGCGCGCATGACCGAGCAACCGCCGCTGCCCCTGCCGCCGCCCGCGGCGCCCGCCGCTCGCCCCGTCGCGCGTTCGCGTCCGTGGTGGGCGAAACTGATCGGGCGCTTCCTCGCGCCCTGGATCGAGATCAAGCGCGAACCGACGGTACCGCCGTTCACGCTCGACCGGCCCGTGTGTTACGTGCTCGAGGACTACGGGTTTTCGAACACGCTGATCCTCGATCGCGCCTGCCGCGAAGCCGGTCTGCCCTCGCCGCTGGCGCCGCTGCCGGGCGATCCGCTCGGACGAAAACGCGCCTATGTCGCGCTGTCGCGTCGCGGCGGCAGCCTCAGCCGCCCGCGCAACCGCACGCATTCCGACGGCCTGTCGCGTTTGTTGATGGCGCACCGCCTGTATCCGGACCAGGACGTGCAACTGGTGCCCGTCTCGATCTTCGTCGGCCGCGCACCGAGCCGGCAATCAGGCTGGTTCTCGGTGCTGTTCTCGGAAAACTGGGTCATCGTCGGCCGCTTCCGGCGCCTGTTGGCGATCCTGCTCAACGGCCGCGATACCAGCGTGCAGTTCTCGCCGAGCGTGCGCGTGCGCGACATCCTCGGCGAAGACTTGTCGCACGAACGCACCGTGCGCAAGGTGTCGCGCCTGCTGCGGGCGCATTTCCGCAAGATCCGCGCCGCCGTCATCGGCCCCGACCTGTCGACGCGGCGCTTGCTGGTGGACCGCGTGCTCGACGCCGAGCCGGTGCGCAAGGCCATCACCGAGCAGGCGCGACGCGACAAGAGCGAATACCTGGAAGCCTGGAAGAAGGCGCACGGCTTCGCCTGGGAAATCGCCGCCGACTATTCCAATCCGGTGGTGCGCTCCCTGTCGTTCGCCCTGACCGGTTTCTGGAACCGCATCTACGACGGCGTCAGCATCCATCACCTGGACAAGCTCAAGCAGGTGACGCCCGGCAACGAGATCATCTATGTGCCCTGCCACCGCAGCCACATGGATTATCTGTTGCTGAGCTACCTGCTCTACCAGAACGGCGTCGTGCCGCCGCACATCGCCGCCGGCGTCAATCTGAACCTGCCGGTGATCGGCTCGGTGCTGCGCCGCGGCGGCGCTTTCTTCCTGCGGCGCAGCTTCAAGGCCAATGCGCTGTACTCGGCGGTGTTTTCCGAATACGTGGCGCAGCTGCTCGGCGAAGGCTTCTCGATCGAATACTTCATCGAAGGCGGTCGCTCGCGTACCGGCCGCCTGCTGGCGCCGAAGGGCGGCATGATCGCGATGACGCTGCGCGCCTTCCTGCGTTCGCCCAAGCGTCCGGTGGTGTTCCAGCCGGTGTACATCGGCTACGAGAAACTGATCGAGGGCAAGAGCTACCTCGACGAACTCACCGGCCAGCCCAAGCAGAAGGAAACGATCTGGGCGTTGATCCGCGGCGTGTTCGAGATCCTGCGTTCGCACTACGGACGCGTCACGGTCAACTTCGGCGAGCCGATCGCGCTCGACGACGTGCTGGCCGTGCATGCGCCGGACTGGCGCGAACGCCTGAAGGATCCCGACGACAAGCCGACCTGGGTCGGCGACGCGGTGGACGATCTGGCGCAGCGCATCCAGATCAACATCAATCGCGCGGCCGACGTCAATCCGATCAACCTGCTGGCGATCTCCCTGTTGTCGACGCCCAAGCATGCGATGGGCGAGGCCGATCTGCTGGCGCAGTTGGCGCTGTCGAAGAAGCTGCTGGCCGCGCTGCCGTATTCCGACCGCGTCACCGTCACGGCGCTGGAGCCGTCCGAGATCATCGCCTACGGCGAACGCATCGGCGAACTGACGCGGCGCAAGCATCCGCTCGGCGACGTGCTCAGCGTCGAAGGCGAAACGGCGGTGTTGCAGAGCTACTCGCGCAACAACGTGCTGCATCTGTTCGCTGCCGCCGCCTGGGTGGCCCTGTGCTTCCAGAACAACCGCCGGCTCTCGCGCGGCGGCCTGCTGCGCCTGGGCCGCAACATCTACCCCTTCATCCAGGAAGAGCTGTTCCTGCCGTGGACGGCCGACGAGTTCACCGAACGCCTGGACGCGACGGTCGAACTGTTCATCGCCGAAGGCCTGCTGGCGATGGCCAACGACGAGGAAGGCGGCATCCTGGCGCGCGGTCCCGGCCAGACCGACGAGGTGTTCCGCCTGCGCGCCATCGCGCA
>CAYWHO010000081.1:0-2948 GCA_964458195.1 uncultured Arenimonas sp. | reverse complement strand
TCGCCGCCGCCGGCGCCGTAAGCATCGGCGGGGAATCAGGCGTCGAGATCGGGAATCAGCTGGTTCTCGAGATAGGCGATCATGTCCTTGATGCGCAGCTTGCGCTTCTTCAGCCGCTTCACCGCCAGCTCGTCGGCCTGGATGCTCGCCGCCAGCCGCTCGATCGCGTCGTCGAGGTCGCGATGCTCCGTGCGCAGCTCGATGAGCTGGGCGGCGATGCGGGCGGGGTCGGGCGGCTGCGTCATGCGTCTCTCCGGCGGCCAGCGACCAGCTTACACGTCCTGCGCGGCGTCGCCAGCAGGTAAAATAACCGGATGAATTTCCCCCTGCCCCTGCTCGAACGGCCCTTGGCCGATCCGCTGCCGAAGGCGGCGGCGCGCAAGCCCTCGGTCGACCGCAACAAGCTCGGCAAACGGCTGCGCCGCCAGGTCGGCCAGGCCATCGCCGACTACGGCATGATCGAAGACGGCGACAAGATCATGGTCTGCCTCTCCGGCGGCAAGGACAGCTACACGATGCTCGACGTGTTGCTGCAGTTGCAGAAAAAGGCGCCGGTGCGTTTCGAGCTGGTGGCGGTAAACCTGGACCAGAAGCAGCCCGATTTCCCCGAACACGTGCTGCCCGAGTATCTGCGCTCGCTCGGCGTGCCGCATACGATCCTCGAACAGGACACCTATTCGGTGGTCAAGCGCGTCGTGCCGGAAGGCAAGACGATGTGTTCGTTGTGCTCGCGTCTGCGCCGCGGCGCCCTGTACAGCCATGCCGAAGCGGAAGGTTTCACCAAGATCGCGCTCGGCCACCATCGCGACGACCTCGTCGCCACGTTTTTCCTCAACCTGTTCTTCCACGCCAAGCTCGCCGCGATGCCGCCGAAACTGCGCAGCGACGACGGCAAGCATGTGGTGATCCGGCCCCTGGCCTACGTGCGCGAGGACGATATCGCCGATTACGCGCGGGCGAAGGAATTCCCCATCATTCCCTGCAACCTGTGCGGTTCGCAGGAGAACCTGCAGCGCAAGGTCGTCAAGCGCATGATGGAAGCCTGGGAAAAAGAGGCGCCGGGGCGGCTGGACAATATCGCCAAGGCCTTGTCCGACGTGCGGCCTTCGCAGCTGGCCGACGGCAAGCTGTTCGATTTCCTCGGTCTGGGCCGCCTGGGCGACGCCCCGCTGCCGGACGCGCATGCCTGGCTGGCCGGCGAAACGCCGGCGCCGCACGAACACGACTGAACTCCGCGCGGCCGCTGGCGGCCGCCCTCCGAAACCCTTTGCAGTTGCCCGACGAATGTTCTTTCGAAACCTGACGTTTTTCCGTTTCCCCGCCCCCAAGAAGAAAGCCTTCGAAAATCTCGACGACGCGCTCGCCGAAGCCCGGCTGAAACCGGTCGGCCCGCTGGAGCCGTCTTCGCGCGGTTTCGTCTCGCCCTTCGGCCGCGACGAGGAAGCGATGTCGCATCGCATCGGTCCCGCGATCTGGCTCACCCTCGGCGGCGAGGACCGCATCCTGCCGGCCGCGGTGATCAACGATGCGCTCGGGCGCAAGATCGCCGAGCTCGAGGACAAGGACGGGCGCAAGCTCGGCGGTCGGGCGCGCAAGCGTCTGAAGGAAGACCTCGTGCACGAGATGCTGCCGAAGGCCTTCGTCAAACCGATGCGGCTCAACGCCAGCCTCGACCTGAAGCACGGGTTCCTCGCCGTCGACACCTCGTCGCGCAAGTCGGCCGAATCCTTCGCCAGCGAATTGCGCCATGCGCTCGGCAGCTTTCCGGCCGTGCCGCTGAACGCCGAAGTCTCGCCACGCAACGTGCTGACCGGCTGGATCGCCGGCGAGCCCTTGCCCGAAGGCCTGGCCCTCGGCGACGAATGCGAGATGAAGGACCCGATCGACGGCGGCGCGATCGTGCGTTGCCAGCGCCAGGAGCTGCAGGGCGACGAGATCCGGCAGCATCTCGATGCCGGCAAGCAGGTCACGCGCCTGGCACTCACCCTGGACGACCACCTGAGCTTCGTGCTCGGCGAGGACCTGGTGGTGCGCAAGCTCAAATTCCTCGATGGCGCGGTCGATTCGCTGGAGAACACCGAGCGCGATTCGCTCAACGCCGAACTCGACGCCCGTTTCGCCCTGTTGTCGGGCGAACTGTCGCGCTTGTTCGCGGTGCTGGAGAAGGCCCTGCAGTTGAGCCAGCCGGAGGCCTGAGCGGCCGGCGCGCAAAGCGCGGCGTTGGCGCTAGAATCGGCGCATGCATCCCAACGCCGAGTTGCTCACGCGTTTCTATACGGCCTTCGCCGCGCTGGACGATGCGGCGATGGCGGCCTGCTATGCGCCGGACGCGCGTTTCCGCGACGAGGTCTTCGAACTCGACGGACGCGACGAGGTGGCGGCGATGTGGGGCATGCTTTGCGCCGCGACGCGGGCCAAGGGCCTGGACGCCTGGTCGCTGGACTTCCGCGACATCGTTGCCGACGAGCGCAACGGCCGCGCGCACTGGGAAGCGCACTACCGTTTCAGCGCCACCGGTCGCCTCGTGCACAACCGCATCGACGGCGAATTCGAATTCCGCGACGGACTGATCGTCGCGCACCACGACCGTTTCGATTTCTGGCGCTGGTCGCGCCAGGCCCTGGGCGCGCCGGGCGCATTGCTCGGGTGGTCGCCGATGCTGCGCAACAAGGTACGCGCGCAGGCAGCGAAGAACCTCGCCGCGTTCCGGGCCGGACGCGCCGGATGATCAGCTGGCTGCGGTTCGAGGAACCGCTACCGCAGGAAGAATGGCGCAACCTCGTCTTGCGCGACGGCAGCAGCGTGCCGGTGCGCTGGGTGCGCGACAAACGCGCGCGCCGCCTGCGCCTGATGCTGGGCGAAAAAGGCGTACGCCTGACCCTGCCGCGTACGGCTTCGGTGCGCCTGGCCGAAACCTTCCTCTTCGAGAATCGCGATTGGCTGGCCGA
>CAYWHO010000080.1:2897-8948 GCA_964458195.1 uncultured Arenimonas sp. | reverse complement strand
GCGCGACGCACGGTCACCGGCGCATCGGTGCCGAGCCAGGCCGGCGCCGCGACTCGTACACTGTCGAGCAGCGGATCGTTGTCGTACAACGATGGCGGCAGAACGATGGCCAAGGCTTGCCTCTGCGCCAATCGCTGCGCCGCGTCGATGCGATCGCGGGTCAGGGCATGCACGCCGACGACCAGGGCGCAGGCCAGCAGGACGACCGCCGACAATCCGCCGACGCGACGCAGCGGTGAGCCCGTGGACGCGGTCACGACGAAGTCCTTTCGCCGTAGACGCGCGGCCGCGTATGCAGATCGATCCATGGCGCCGCGCAGTTCATCAGCAGCACGGCGAAGGCCAGGCCATCGGGATACGCGCCCCAACGCCGTATGGCCAGCGTCAACACGGCGACGCCGGCGCCGAAGATCAGTCGGCCACGCGGCGAACTGCAGCCGGTGACCGGATCGGCGGCGACGAAGAACGCCCCGAGCATCAACGCACCGGAAAACGCATGTTGCAGCGGAAAAGGGTGGATATCGGGATCGTAGGCCCAGAGCGGCAGGCTCAACGCGATCACGGTGCCGAGCACCGCCACCGGCGTATGCCAGCCGATGACACGTTTCCACAGAAGGAACAGGCCGCCGATCGCGTAGAGGTTGGCGATCCATTCCCAGCCGCGCCCGCCGAAATCTCCGAACAGCGGATCGTGGCGGATCTCGCCGATGGTTTCGCCGCGCAGGCTCAACTCGCGCACCGTGTCGAGCGGCGTTGCCTGCGCCAGCGCATCCCAAGCCCAGGGTGGCGGGAGCCGTCCGCCGAAAACGGCGATCGCGGAATCGGCGAAGCCCGGGGTTCCGGGATTCGTCGCCCATCCGCCCGGCGGTAACCAATGGCTCATTTCGCGCGGAAAACACACCAATACGACGGCGACGCCGACCATGGCGGGATTGAACAGATTGGAGCCGAGACCGCCGTACAGATGCTTGGCCAGTCCGATCGCGGCGAGCATGCCGAGCGCGGCGATCCACCACGGCGCCAGCGGCGGCACGCTCAGCGCGAACAGCACGGCCGTGACGGGCGCGCTGAGATCGCCGAGGAAGGGGCGCAGCGGGCGATCGCGCAGTTTCAGCAGGATCGCTTCGATCGCGAGCGCGAAACCCAGGGCCAGGCCGATCTGCAGCACGATGCCCGGCCCGAAGAACCACAGGTGGCCGAGCGCGCCCGGGAGCAGGGCCAGCAATACCAGGCCCATCGTGCGACGCACGCTGTTCGGCGCCGGGACATGCGGCGCGGCGCCGACCGCGAAGGTCTTCATGGCCGCTCGTCCTTCGGCGCCTGGCGCTTCGCTTTCGCACGTTCGATCGCCGCGGCGACGGCATCGGCCGAAGCGCTGCGCTTGCTGCGTTCGGCATCGCGCTGCGCGCGTTCGGCGGCATCGCGCGCCAGGCGCGCGTTGCGCGCTTCGAATCGCCGGCGCGAGGCATCGGCCCGCTGCGCGCGGGCACGCTGCAGGCCGATTTCCCGCTTCGCTTCGCGGAAGCGTTGCGTCAGCGGAATCTGGCTCGGACAGGCCAGGTCGCAAACGCCGCATTCGATGCAGTCGAACAGGCCGTCGTTTTCGGCACGATCCAGGTTCTTCGCCTGCCAGTGCCAAAGCAGCCGCTGCGGCTGCAGTTGCGCCGGACAATCGCGGGCGCAGTCGCCGCAACGGATGCAGGGCAGGGCCTGCGTCTCGTCGCGAAGCTCCGATGCGCCGAGCACCAGCACGCAACCGTGCTGCTTTTCGATCGGGACGCGATCGTGGGCCTGCGCCTCGCCCATCAGCGGGCCGCCCAGCAGCAGCCGCGCGGCCGACGCCGTGTATCCGCCGGCCTGGGCGATCAGGTGCGCCAACGGCGTGCCGATCGCCACGCGATAATTGCCGGGTTTGGCGACACCGCCGCCGGTGACGGTAACGATGCGCTGCGTCAGCACTTCGCCGTGGGCGACGGCGCGCCAGGCCGCGAACGCCGTGCCGACGTTGTGCACCAGTACGCCGATATCGCGCGGCAGTCCGCCTCTCGGGACCTGCACGCCGGTCAACACCTCGACAAGCTGGCGTTCGCCGCCGGTGGGATACGCCGTCGGTACCGGCACCAGCGCGATGGCGGGAAAGGCGCCGCCGGCGAGCGCGTCGCGTACCGCAGTCCAGGCTTCGACCATCTGGTCTTCGACCGCGATCAGTACGCGCGGCGCGCCGAGGATCCGCGCGAGCAGATCGGCGCCGTGCACGACGTCCGCGGCGTGTTCGCGCAGCAAGGCATCGTCGCAGGCGATCCAGGGTTCGCATTCGGCGCCGTTGACGATCAGTACCGACACGTCGCCAGCGTCGGCGAGCTTGTTCGCGGTGGGGAAGCCGGCGCCGCCGAGTCCTATCACTCCGGCTTGGGCGATGCGTTCGAGCCACTGCATCGCATCGGTCGTGGCGATCGCCATCGGCGGCAGGCAAAGCGGCGCTTCTTCCTCGGCGCCGTCGGCGACGCGCAGATGGATCGCTTCGTCTTCGACCGCGATCACTTCGCCGGCAGCGGGCGAATGCAGCGGCCCCGCCAGGCCGGTCGCGGATGCGAGCAGCTCACCCGCGCGCACGGTTTGCCCGACGGCAACGCAGGCATGCAGCGCCCCTGCGCGCGGCGGCCGAAGCGACAGGATCAGCGATGGCGGCAGCGGGCAGGTGCGGATCGTGGCGGGAATCGATTCTGCCTTGTGTCCTGCGAGCGTCAGCCCGCCATGGAACCGGTGCAGTCGCAGCGGTGCGCCGGCGTCCAAGTATTTCAGCGCCCGACGAATTCCGGCTTGCGCCGTTCCAGGAACGCGCCCGTGCCTTCCTTCATGTCTTCGGTGGAAAAGGTGACGGCGAAAGCCTGGCTCTCGTAGTCGAGGGCCGTCGGCAGCGGCGCTTCGCCGGCCAGCACGATGGCGCCGATCATCGCCTTGAGCGCCTGCGGTGCGGCAGCGGCGAGTTGCGTGGCGATCTTGGTCGTTTCGCTTTCGAGTTCGGTCGCAGGCACGACGCGCGTGACCAGACCCATGGCCAGCGCGCGACTGGCGTCGATGGGCTGGCCGAGCAGGCACAGTTCCAGCGCCGCACCGCGACCGGCCAGGCGCAGCAGGCGCTGCGTACCGCCGAAGCCGGGGATCAGGCCGAGGTTCACTTCCGGTTGACCGAGCTTGGCCGTGTCCGCGGCGATGCGCAGGTGGCAGGCCATCGCCAGTTCCATGCCGCCGCCGAGCGCGAAACCGTTGATCATGGCCACGACCGGCTTGCCCAACTCCTCGATCCGGCGCATCAGATCCTGGCCATGGCGGGAGAAATCCCGCGCCTGGACCGGGCTCAGCCCGTTCATTTCGGCGATGTCCGCCCCGGCCACGAAAGCCTTCGGGCCGGCGCCGGTCAGCACGACGACCCGGACCGCGGCCGCGCTTTCGGCCTCGCCGAAGGCCTGGTGCAGCTCGCCTATCGTCTCGTGGTTCAGGGCATTCAGCTTGTCCGGGCGGTTCACGATGACGCGCCGGATGGCGCCCTGGTCTTCGATCAGCAGGTTGCGATAGCTCATGGTTCGGGAACTTCGGGGGTGGGTAGGGGTCGGAGCAGGCACGTCGGCTTAGTGGCGGTTAAGCCTGCGGGCCGTTATCCTATCGCGTCCACTCGGGGCGCGATGCCGCCCCGTCTTCCACTGGAGGTTTCGCTGATGAAGTTGCGTTCCCTGGCCGTTGCCCTGGCCGCCCTCACCCTGAGCTCGGGTTCCGTCCTTGCCCAGACCGCCGCTCCGGCGCCTGCCGCCGCTCCGGCCACCGACAAGGCCACGCTGAGCTACGCCCTCGGTTACGACTTCGGCGAAGGCCTGGCCGCGACCGCGGGTTCCGACATCGACGTCAACGCCGTCGTGCGCGCCTTGCAGGACGCCTTCGCGAAGCGCCCGGCGACCGTGTCGAAAGACAAGATGGAAACGGCGCTGCGCCAGTTCCAGGAAAAGATCGTCAGCCAGCAGAAGGCCGCCTACGACAAGGCGCTGCGCGAGAATACCGCCAAGTCCAATTCCTTCATGGCAGCCAACCGCGCCAAGCCGGGCATCACCAGCCTGGCGAGCGGCGTGCAGTACCGCGTGATCGAAACGGGCACCGGCGCCAAGCCGAACGCCGCGAGCACGGTGGAGTTGTTGATGCGCGGTACACTGATCAATGGCCAGCCGTTCGTCGACACCTACGCCGGCCAGGCTTCCAGCGTGAAGATCAGCGATCTGCAGATGGCAGGTCTGAAGGAAGCGGTGATGATGATGCCGGCCGGCTCGCGCTGGGAAGTATTCATTCCGCAGGACAAGGCTTACGGCAACGATCCGCGCGGTCCGGGCGGCCCGGGCCAGGCCCTGGTCTTCGACGTCAAGGTCGTTTCCGTCAAGTAATCGAACTCGCGCCGGCGCAAGCCGGCGCGGTCTTTTTGTCGCACCGATGAATCACTATTTCCGTGCCGTGCTCAGTCCTTGCGTCGGTATCTGTGCGCTCGACGAGAACGGACTGTGCGAGGGCTGCCATCGCAGCTCGGCGGAAATCGCCCGCTGGTCGCAGATGAACGACGACGAGCGCCTGCGCCTCATGGAAGACGTGTTGCCGCAGCGCGAGGCGCAGCGCGCGTGAGCGCGTCGGGCGATCGCTTCCTTCGCATCGCCGGCGCATTGCATGCCCTGGATTCGCCGCCTCCCGCACCGGGCTGGAATCTCGCCGAACTGATCGATCTGTTGCCCGACCAGGGGCGATCCCTGCGGCAGGCCGCCGTGCTCGTCGGCATCGTCGAGCGCGCGGAAGGTTGGCGCGTGCTGCTCACGCGGCGTACCGATTCGCTGCGTCACCATCCCGGCCAGATCAGTTTCCCCGGCGGACGGATCGAGGACGCCGACACCGACCCGGTCGGCGCCGCGCTGCGCGAAGCCCGCGAGGAAGTCGGCCTCGATGCGGGCTCCGTCCAGGCATTGGGCTATCTCGATCCTTTCGTGACCATCACCGGCTTCCACGTCTTTCCGGTGGTGGCGCGCATCGCCACGGAGTTCGTGCCGCGCATCGATCCTTCCGAAGTCGCCGAAGCGTTCGAAGTGCCGTTCGATTTCCTGATGGAGCCGCTCAATGCGAAGGAACTGGAAGTGGAATATCGTGGCGGGCGACGCGCCCTGGTCGAATTCCGCTACGCCGACTACCGGATCTGGGGCGCCACCGCGGCGATGCTGGTGAACTTCCGACAGAGGCTGGAGGCGACGACATGAGCTGGACGACCCTGGTGTCCGCGCTGGAGCTCGCTTCCGCGCTCGGCCAACCCAACCTGGCCATCGTCGATTGCCGTTTCGTACTGGCCGGCGCCGATCCGGAAGCCGGCGAACAGGCCTGGCGCGAATCGCATCTGCCCGGCGCCGGCTATGCGCACCTCGATCGCGACCTCACCGACCATCGCAAGCCGGCGATCGCCGGGCGCCATCCGGTGCCGGACGACGGCGATTTCTGCGCGGTGCTCGAGCGGCTGGGCATCACGCCGCAATCGCAGGTCGTGGCCTACGACGCCGGCGACGGCGCGATGGCAGCCGCGCGTTTCTGGTGGTTGATGAAGCGCCTCGGGCACGAGGCCGTCGCCGTGCTCGATGGTGGTTTCGCGCGCTGGACGGCGCTCGGCCTGCCGGTCGAGGGAACGGTTCCGCAGATCGCGCCGGGGCACTACCAGGCGCGCTATCGCGATCGCGAAGCGGCGAGCGTCGACGAGATCGATCGCGCCGTCGCCGATGGCGCCTTCCTGCTGGTCGATGCGCGCGCGCCGGAACGTTACCGCGGCGAAGTCGAACCGCTGGACAAGGCGGCCGGCCATATTCCGGGCGCGCGCAACCGCCATTACGCGCTCAATCTCCGCGACGGAGGCTTCAAGCCCGCCGTCGAGCTGCGCGAGGAGTTCAACGCCCTGCTCGGCGATCGTTCGCCGCAGGAAGTGGTGCTGTACTGCGGTTCCGGCGTCACCGCCTGTCACAACCTGCTGGCGATGGAGCACGCCGG
>CAYWHO010000080.1:0-2797 GCA_964458195.1 uncultured Arenimonas sp. | reverse complement strand
TCATTTCTTGAGCCTCGCCATCAGGGCCTGCAACGCGGCCTGGGTGTCGGCAGAGTACCAGCCGGAGATGAACCATTCGAGCTCGGACTGGCCGAAGCCCTCCAGTGCGGCCACCACGTCCGCTCGCGCGATGGCCCGCGTCGCCAGCAAGGGGCCCGAGGGCAGTGCGAGCAGTTCCTCCAGCCAGCGCACGGCGCGCGTGCAGACATCGCCGGCATCGGTGAGCTCGTCGACCATGCCGTACTGCAGGGCCTGTTCCGATTCCACTATCGCACCGGCCACGACGAGCCGCTCGGCGCGATGCGGGCCGGCGACCCGGCGTAGCAGGAACTGGATCGCATCCGGCACCGCCAGTCCGACCTGGGTTTCGTTGAGGCCGATGCGGAACGGGCCGCGCGCCATGATGCGGTAGTCGCAGCACAGCGCCAGCACACAGCCGCCGGCCGGGTTGTGCCCGGCGATGGCGGCCACGACCGGGATCGGCGATTTCGCCAGCGCGCGCGCCGTCGCGAAAAAACGCGACCAGCAGGCCATCAGGCCGGCACGGTCCAGCGTCAGCAGGTAGGGCACGTCGAGTCCGCCGGAAAAAACCTTTTCGCCGCCCGACAGGACCAGGCCGCGCGCGCCCTGCGCCGGGGCCGCTTCGATCGCCGCGATCAATGCGGCAAGCAGCTCGTCGTTGAGCGCGTTGACCGGCGGTCGCGCCATGCGCAGTTCATGGATGTCGCCATGGCGGATGGTTTCGATCATGCGGACGTCCTCAGGGGATCTTCGTATCGGGTGCCCAACGATAGCGCACCGTGTAGCGCAACTCGACCTCGCCGTCGGCCGGAACCGCCACGTCGAAACTGATGCGCTGGGCGCTGCGCTTGTCGTACGGCACCGTGCTCGAGACGATCTCCCAGTCGGTCCAGCGCGGCAGTTGCTCGTTCACGCGAACGGTGGCGGCGCCGGGCTTGGAATTGCGCAGAACGAGCTTGACCGTTTCGGTCATCGTGCGGCCGCTGCGGTCGAGCTGGAAATTCTCGCGCGTGCGTTCGGCTTTCAGGTCGAAGACGTCGCCGATCTGCAGCGCCACGTCCTGGTTGGCCGCGGTATGTCCGATCTGCGCCTCGCCGAGGAAATCGTTGCCGTCGAACATGCGCACGCGGCCGGCCGGCAGCGGAATGCCGAGACCCGCGGCCTTGCTGTTCTTGAAGCGCAGCGTCGCCAGCACGGGTTGTTCCTGGCCTTCGCCGGCGCCATAGTTTTCGTCGACGATGGGATAGGGTGGGCGCCAGTCGCCCATCATCGAACTGGTTTCGTAGCGACGTTCGCAGGCGATGCCGCTGGCCGCATCGACCAGTGGCAGGCGCTGCACGCTGCCCTGAGGCAAGGAGCCCGCGTTCGGTAGCTTGTAGGCCTGGTATTCGCCGGAGGCCTGCGGCGCCACGGCCGAGTCGGCCGCCATCGGCGCGGCTGCGCCGCGCGCCATCATCATCACCTTCGGCGAAGCCTCGGGTGCGCGACGCGGTTCGCCCGCCACCAGGGTCAGCATCACGTCATTGAAGTCGGCGCCGGAGCGGTTCACGACCATCGCCGCGCCTTCCAGCGACATGCGGCAATCCTTGCCGATGCCGGTGGCGTTGACGTTGTATTCCGCGCGCCAGGCCAGACCCGCGGTCGAATAGTTCAGGCCGAAATCCTGCGTGCCGGCGCGGTCGCTGGCGAGGGTCCAACTCAGGGTCGGCTCGTTGACGACGCCGTCGGGCAGGCGCGGCAGTTCGAAACTCGAATAACCCGACAGCACCTTGATGCGCCCGTCCGGCAGGCGCAGGGTGAGCCCGTTGCCGGCCGAGATCAGCGTGCCCGTGTAGGTCTGGCGCGCATCGCCCACCGCCTGTTCGACGCTGACCGTTTGCCCGAGCGCGCGGCGCAGCAGCTCGTCCTGGCCGGCGACGGCGAAATCGAAGCGCTGGCCGCGCACGCGCGTGCCGGCGTTCGCAGGCTTGAGCATCACCGAGCTGGCGTCGAGCGCCTGCGGCAGGCCGCCGAGCGTCACGATGTTATCGCCTGCTTTCAGGTTGAAGGCGATGCGGCTTTCGACCAAGGCGAAACCGGGGCCGCCGGATTGCGCTTCGGATTGCGAGACCGAATCGAAGTCGCCGCTGTAGATGGTGAGCTGGCGGTTGGCGGCGGAGGAGGGGGTGGTCATGGCGGCGGCAAGGAGGGTGGCGATGGAGGAAGCGATCAGGTTGCGGGTCATGCGGAGCTCCGTTCAGGGGCGCGGGTTATCATAGGCCCATGAACGCAAAACACGGATTGGCGGGGTTGCTGCTGCTCTTCGCCGCTTCAGCTGCCGTTGCAGCGACGGATTGCTTGCCCACGATCGAGCGCGCCTGGGTGCGCGCTGCGCCGCCGGGAACGGCGATGATGGCGGGTTATCTCACGCTTCGTAACGATTGCGCCAAGCCGGTCGTGCTCAGCGGCGTCGAGAGCCTGGATTTCGGCGAGGCGATGATCCACGAGACCATCGTTCAGAACGGCGTCAGCCGGATGCGGCATGCCGGCGAACTCGTCCTTCCGGCGAAATCGACGCTCGTGTTCGAGCCGGGCGGACGCCATCTGATGCTGATGCGGCCGCTGCGTGCATTGCCCGCCGGCAGTCGCGCGCGTATCCGCCTGATCCTCGGCGACGGACGCAAACTCTTCGCCGAGTACGAGGTCAGGCGCGAAGCGCCGACGCGCTGATCGCGCGGAATCACTCGCTTTCGTCGATAGGCGCATTCGGATCGAAGCCGGGCGGATAGACGCGCGT
>CAYWHO010000079.1:0-9106 GCA_964458195.1 uncultured Arenimonas sp. | reverse complement strand
GCGACGGCCGGCATGAAGGGCGGGCCGCGCCTGCTCGTCGCCTACCTGATCGGCGCGTTCGGCTACGTCGCCGGCCTCGTGCTGTCGGCGGTGTTCGACCTGCCCAGCGGCGCCCTGATCGTCTGGACCCTGGCCGGCGGGGCCTTGCTGGCCCAGCTGGTGCCGAAAGTCCGCAATTCCCACCGTGCCCATGCGCCGCAGGATGCGGCGATGGCGAGCGACTGATGAAGGCCGCCTTCAGCCTGGTGCGTTACAATATTACAGTGAACACACCCGCCCCCCATTCGCACGCTGCGAAGCCCTCCGCGCCCCGGCGCGGGCTGCATCGCTGGGTCGACTCCTTCGGCAGCCTCAGCGCTTTCGTCTGCGCGATCCACTGCGCCCTCCTGCCTTTCGTTCTTGCCTTGCTGCCGGCACTGGGCTTGGGCGTGCTGGCCACGACCGGATTCGAATACGGCTACGTAGCTTTCGCGACCGTGCTGGCGCTCGCCAGTCTCTGGCTGGGCTACCGCCGCCATCGCGTGTACCGGGCCCTGGCCTTCCTCGTCCCCGGCCTGCTGGCGGTCTGGGGCGGTATTCTGGTGCCCGAACTGCACGAAAACGCCATCGTCCATGCCATCACGATGACCTTCGGCGGCACCCTGATCGCGGTCGCGCACTTGATCAACCTGCGCCTGACGCATGGCCACGTGCACGACGCCAGCTGCGCCCACAGCCATTGACCGGGCCCTGAGCATGGCCGGCCGCGGCGCGGTTTGCTAACCTACGCGCCTCGTTATCGACTTCTTGAAGGATTGCAGACATGGGCAAGGGCGACCGTCGTACCGCCAAGGGCAAGCGCAACATTTCCAGCTACGGCAATGCCCGTGGCACCGGCACCGCCGCCAAGGCTCCGGTCGTGAAGAAGGCGGCCACCTCGGCCGCCAAGGCTCCGGCCGCCGCCAAGAAGGCCCCGGCGAAGAAAGCCGCGAAGTAAAACCGCGCCGGCCGATTCGAAAAAAGCCCCGCTTCGCGGGGCTTTTCTTTTTCGACGCCGCGGTTCCCGATCAGGGGTCCATGTACTGCGATCCGCGGTAAACGCTGATCGACGAGCACTGCCCGGAACCGTTGACCTGGAACAGGATGAACGAGGAATCGTCGATGCTCTGGATGGCGTCGATCATGGCCGGCACGGTCGTGCTGCAGCTGCGGACGTTGCCCAGCTTGTCGCGCGCATTGCAGCTGCCCGAGACGGCGCCGCTCAGCGTGGCGCTGGCCGCGCAGTAGATGTACTGCACGGCATCCGCGGAACGCCGCGCCCCGCTGACCGAGCCCTGCGCGGACGTCGAAGTGACGGAAACTTCCTGCAGGTAACCGTAGCCGGCCAGCGCCGGAGACGCGACCGCGACGGAAATCAGGCTTGCAAGTGCGATTCTTCGATTCATGAAATTTTTCCGGATGTCGTCATTCGATGGTGAAGGAGAACTGGGTGACCTGGATGGCGGTGCAGTAACCCGACGCGTTCGAGGCGAAATACAGCCATGAGCCGCTCTGCACGGTCTGCGCGATGGCGATCAGTTTGGGCGACTGCGTCTGGCAGCTGACGGTATTGCCCTGCGCATCGGTGCCCTGGCAGACGGCCAGCGAAAGCGAACCGTCGAACTCCACGAAGTAGCAACCGATCTGCTGCACCGAATCGGCGGAGCGGCGCGCGCCGATCAGGCTGCCTTGGGCGGTGCGGTTGACGCTGTTGACGTAAACCTGCGGGCGGTACTGGTAACCGGCGTTGGCCGTGCCGGCGACGAGCAGGCAGGCGAGGACGAGCAGTCTTGCGTTCATCGTTGTGCGCTCCATGGTTTCAGGGTCGGATGCGTACGCGACCATCGTTGATCGCGCGCGACAGCGCAGCCATCAATGCGCCTCGTTGATCGGCCGGCTGCTGTCCGATCCCGATGTAGACCTGTTGCAGTTCTTCCTGCGTCAGGCTTCCACCGGGAAGCAAACGCGCAAGACTTCTGTCTGCGGCCAGGGCAGCGGGACTGCCTACCGGAATCTCGGCTGCGGTTCGCGTCGGTGATGCGTTCGCCGCCATGCCATTCTCGCGACGCGCAGCATCGAATTCGAGTGCAGCGAGGCGCGCATCGATCCGCGTCAGCGTCGCGGCGAGCGCATCAGAATGATCGCGGGTTTCGGAAAGTGCGGCTGTCGCCGACGCCGGAGTCTTCGGGCCGGATGCTTCCGTGGTCCGGCTCTCGACGCGATACAGCGTCCAACTCTGCAACGCGAGGATCGCGATGCCGAGCGGAAACAATAGTCGGACGTGGCGCGGCGCAGCTTCCATGGCGGGATCCTCGGGCAAGGCAAGCTGCCCGAATCGCCGCGGAGCGAGGCGTCAGGAAGCGGGTACGCCCGCGATCAGCAGGCGCTGCAGCAATTCACCTGACAACCAGTACGACAATTCGGCCGGATGTCGGACATCCCAGAGCGCGAGGTCCGCACACAGACCGACGTCGATGCGGCCGCGATCGTGCAAGCCGAGCGCGCGCGCCGCCTGCACGGTGGCGCCGCGCAGCGCTTCTTCCGGCGTCAGGCGAAAATGCGTGCAGGCCATCGCCATCGCCAGACGCAGCGATTGCAGGGGTGAGGTGCCGGGATTGAGGTCGGTCGCGACGGCCATGCCGACGCCATGCGCGCGCATCGCATCGAGCGGCGGCAGTTTGGTTTCGCGCAATACGTGGAAAGCGCCCGGCAACAACACCGCGACGGTGCCGCGTTCGGCCATCGCGCGCACGCCGGCGTCGTTGGTGTATTCGAGATGGTCGGCCGACAGGCCGGCGAATTCGGCGCTCAAGGCGGCGCCGTCCAGGTCGCTGAGCTGGTCGGCATGCAGCTTGACCGGCAGGCCGAGTCCGCGCGCGGTTTCGAACACGCGCCGCGTCTGCGCCGGGCTGAAGCCGATGCCTTCGCAGAACGCATCCACGGCGTCGACCAGACCTTCCGCCTGCAATCGCGGCAACCATTCGCAGACCTGGGCGATGTAATCATCGGCGCGGCCGGTGAATTCCGGCGGCAAGGCATGCGCGGCCAGACAGGTCGTGCGCACGGCGACGCCGGTGGCTTCGCCGAGCCGGCGCGCGACGCGCAACATCTTCCTTTCGTTTTCCAGATCGAGGCCGTATCCGGATTTGATCTCGACCGTCGCCACGCCATCGGCGCGCAGGGCCAGCAGCCGGGGCAGGGACTGCGCGAACAACTCGCCTTCGGACGCCGCGCGCGTCGCGCGTACCGTGGAAACGATGCCGCCACCCTCGCGGGCGATCTGCTCGTAACTGGCGCCCTGCAATCGGCGTTCGAATTCCCGGGCGCGATCGCCGGCGAACACCAGATGCGTATGGCAATCGATCAGGGCCGGCGTCAGCAGGCGACCGCCGGCATCGATGCATTCGGTTCCGGCGAATTCCACCGGCAAGTCGGCGCTGGCGCCGACGAAGGCGATGCGCCCGTCGCGCCAGGCGACCGCGCCGTCTTCGATCAGGCCGTAGGCCTCGCCTTCGCCCATAGTCGCCACGCGCGCATGCGCGATCGCGCCGGAGCCGTTCATCGTATCGCTCCCGCCGCCCTTAGCGCGGCTGCGTCCATGCCGTAGTGCTGCGCGATCTCATCGCTGTGTTCGCCCAGGGCGGGCGGCGCGCGCTCATAGCCCACCGGCGTCAGCGACAAATGCAGCGGGCTGCCGACCATCGGCACGCCGGCGATTTCCACGCGCATGCCGCGCGCCCGGGCGACGGGATCGTCCAGCGCTTGCCTGACCGAGTTGATCGGCGCGCAGGGGACCCCCGCGTCTTCGAACAGGGCCAGCCAGTGCGCGCAGGTCTCGCCGAAAAAAAACGCCTGCATGTCGGCGCACAGCGCCTCGCGATGCTTCACGCGCGCCGCGTTGTTGACGTAGCGCGGATCGCGCAGCCAATCCTCGCGCCCGAGCACATGGCAGGTTTGCAGCCAAAGCTTTTCGCTGGCCACGGCCAGCACGAAGGCGCCGTCGCGGCCGTGGAAGGTCTGGTAGGGAACGATGCTCGCATGCTCATTGCCGTAGCGTGCCGCGTCCTCGCCGGTGAACAGCACATTGCTGCCGATGTTGGCCAGGGCGGCGAGCTGCGAATCGAACAGGGATACGTCGATGCGCTGGCCCTGGCCGCTGCGGTCGCGATGGCGCAGCGCGGCCAGGATCGCGATGGCCGCGTTCTGCCCGGTGGCCAGATCCGACACGGCCACGCCGACCTTGTGCGGTTCGCCGTCTTCGTCGCCGGTGATGGACATCAGTCCTGCCTGCGCCTGCACCGCGTAATCGTACCCAGGGCGCATCGCGCCCGGTCCGTCGCGGCCGTAGCCGGAGATCGAGCAATACACCAGGCGCGGGTTGATCGCCGCCAGTTCGGCGAAACCGACGCCGAGGGTCTCGGCCGTGCCGGTGCGGTAGTTCTCGATCAGCACGTCGGCCTCGCGCACCATGGCTTCCAGCAGCGGCCGCGCCGCCAGCGAACGCAGGTCGATGGCGATCGAGCGCTTGTTGCGGTTGCAGCAGGCGAAATAGGCCGATAGCCCGTCCTTGAACGGCGGGCCGAGGCCGCGCGTATCGTCGCCGTCGAACGGTTCGAGCTTGATGACGTCGGCGCCGAGATCGGCCAGCATCATTCCGCACCATGGGCCCGCCAGTACGCGGGACAGTTCCAGGACGACGATGCCGGAGAGGGCGGACATGGAGGCATTGTAGCCTGCGCGAATCGCCCGTCGCCCGATCACGGGCCGTCCGCGACGCCGGCTTAGGTTCTACAATCGGCCCATGCACGCTCCCGACCTGCAACTGCCCGGCATGCCCAACATCCATTCGCACGCGTTCCAGCGCGCGATGGCCGGCCTGGCCGAACGGCACAAGAATCCGACCGACAGTTTCTGGACCTGGCGCGAGCAGATGTATCGCTTCGCCGGGCGCATCACCCCGGAAGCGCAGTACGACATCGCCGCCCAGCTCTACGCCGAGATGCTCGAAGCCGGCTACACCTGCGTCTGCGAATTCCATTACCTGCACCATCAGCCCGGCGGCCAGCCCTATGCCGATCCGGCGGCGATGTCGCGGGCGTTGATCCAGGCCGCGCGCGATACCGGCATCCGCCTCACCCTGCTGCCGGTGCTGTACATGACCGGCGGTTTCGACGGCCGACCCCTGTCGGAACGCCAGCGCCGTTTCGGCCACGAGGTCGAGGACTATCTCGATCTGGTCAGCCTGTTGCAGCGCGAGGAGGACGAGCGCCTGAAGATCGGCATCGCCTTCCACAGCCTGCGCGCGGTACCGGAGCTGGCGATGCGCGAGGTGCTGGACGAAATCGGCAAGGACCGCACGCCGATCCATATCCACATCTCCGAACAATTGGCAGAAGTGGACGAATGCAAGGCGCTGCGCGGTTGCCGGCCGATCGAATGGCTGCTGACGAACATCTCGGTGGACGAGCGCTGGACCCTCGTGCACGCCACCCACATCACGCCGGCCGAAGCCAACGGCATCGCCGAGCGCAAGGCCATCGTCGCCCTGTGCCCGACCACCGAGGCCAACCTCGGCGACGGCCTGTTTCCCCTGCGCGAATTCTTCGATCTCGACGGCCGCATCGGCATCGGTTCGGATTCGAACGTATCGGTCTCGGCGGTCGAGGAACTGCGTTGGCTCGAATACGGCCAGCGCCTGATCACGCACGAGCGCGCCGTCGGCATCACCATCGCCGAGCCCAGTGTCGGTCGCTGCCTGTTCGAGCAGACCGTCGCCGGAGGCCTGCAGTCCTGCGGGCAGCCGTCGCAGGCCGAAGACCGCATCCTGCTCGATCCCGACGCGCCGGCCTTGTTCGGTGCGACCCGCGACGATCTGCACGACCGTTTCGTTTTCGGCGGCAACCGTTCGCTGATTCGCGAGGTGCACGTCGGGGGTCGGATCGCCGTCAGCGAAGGTCGGCATCCGCGCCGCGATGAGATCGCCGCGGCCTATCGCAAGACCCTCACGCGCTTGCTGTCCGAGGTCTGAGCCGTCCATCCGGCCGGGCGAGGGGTTCGTCGCCCGGGTCCGAGCGTTCGTCGCAAACCCCCGCGCGGCTTTTCGGCACGGGGCAGTCTGCGAACACCCCAACACCCGGAGTCTCCCATGACCCCCTATGTCCCCGTACTGGCCATGGCCCTCGCGCTGCCGAGCTCGCTGGCCCATGCGATGAGCGATGCCGAACTGCAGGCCGTCGCCGCCAAGCGCCTGACCGGCGATCGTACCGGCGCCTGCTTTGCCGTTGCCGTGATCGAAAAGACCGTCTCGCGCGCCTTCGTCTGCGCCGACCCGAAGAATCCGCGCGCCATCGACGGACGCACCGCTTTCGAGATCGGTTCGGTCAGCAAGACGATGACAGCGGCCTTGTTGGCGCAGCAGATCGAGTCCGGCGCGATGTCGCTCGACGATCCGCTGTCGAAATACCTGCCGGCCGGCACGAAAGTCCCCGAGTTCGAGGGCAAGCCGATCCTGTTGCGGCATATCGTCACGCATACCTCGGGCTTGCCGGCCCTGCCGGCGAAGTTCCGTCCGACCAATCCGGCCGACCCCTACGCGAACGTGGCGCGCCAGGATCTGCTCGACTCGCTGGCCGAGGTGAAGCTGGCGCAGGCGCCGGGCGAACGCTGGGCCTATTCGAACTACGCGATGATGCTGCTGACGATGGTGCTGGCCGAGCGCAGCGGCGGCGATTTCGAAGCCCTGCTGCAACGCGAGCTGTTCGCGCCGCTGGGCATGCGCGACAGCTTCATCGCCAAGTCGCCGGCCGGCACGCGCTCGGCCGAGGGCCATTTGCCGAACGGAAAAGTCACCTCGCACTGGAACATCCCGGTGAATTTCGCCGGCGTCGGCGGCGTGCGCGCCTCGCTCGACGACATGGTGCTGTATCTGCAGGCCGAGATGGGCGAACGCGCCTCGCCACTGCCGCTGGCGAAAACGCAGCAGCAGATCCTGGAACTCGGTTCGCGCCGCATGGGCATGAACTGGATGATCGCGCCGCTCAACGGCGCCGATACCATCGCCCATGAAGGCGGTACCGGCGGGTTCTCGTCCTTCGTCGCCTTCGACCCGGCGAAGAAGCGCGGCGTCGTGATCCTGTCCGATACCGCCATGACCTCGGTCGGCGGTCTGGGCAGCCTCGGCCTGCACCTGCTCGATCCGAAAGTCCCGCTCGGTACGCCGCGCACCGTCGTGTCGGCGCCGAAGGATTTGCTCGAGGGTCTCGCCGGCGATTACCAGCTCGAGAACGGCATGCGCATGCAGCTGAAAGCCGGTAGCGGTGTCCTGAGCGTGAACGTGACCGGGCAGGGCGAGATCGCGATGCGCCAGGACAGCAGCGGCGATTTCTTCCCGGCCGATTTCGACGCGATCCTGCGCCCGCAAAAGCAGGCCGACGGCCGCTACGCCTTCGTCTGGCTGCAGGGCGGCGGTGCGATGTCGGCCAAGCGCGTGGACGCCGCTGCGGCGCCGAAGATCGCGCAGCCCGATGCCGCCGCGCTGAAAGCCTACGAGGGCGAGTTCCGCCTCGCGCCCTCGTTCGCCATCAACGTCTTCGTCAAGGACGGCAAGCTCTATGCGCAGGGCACCGGGCAGGGCGCGCTGGAGATCACGTATGCTGGCAAGGACAGCTTCGTCGCCGAGCGGGTGGGGGCCGAAATGGAATTCCAGCGTGACGACAAGGGCGCCGTGAACCTGATGCTGCTCAAGCAGGGCGGCGCCGTGCAGCGGGCAGCGAAGCAGTAAGCCATGCAGGCCGGCGCAGATCCGCTGCACGCCCCTTTGCCGGCCGAGGTCGTGGCCGGCGGTCGGCACTGGTTCTCCTACCGCAATTTCCACGCCTTCAGCGCGCCGTGGTTCTGGCGGCGGTCCCTGCTGTTCGCGACGGTCATCCTGCTGTTCTCCGGCGTCGTTGCGCTCGGCCTCGGCATCACGCTGCGCTCCTGGTGGCTGGCCCTGAATGCCGGGGCGCATTTCGCGGTCGCCTTCCTGACGATGAGCCTCGTCGGTCCGGGGCTGGCGACGCTGGCACGGCATGCGCGCTGGCCACTGCGGCGCGAACGCATCGCCGTCGTGCTGTCGATCGCGATCGGCGTCGCGGCCGGCTATGGCGCCGATGCCTGGTCCTCGGCCTATCTCGGCGACATGGTGAAGCCGCTGGTCAACAAACCCGGCGGCACCGTGCATGTGGTCGTCAAGCGCACGCCGGAACCGGCGGTGTCGCCCAGGACGGCGGCCAACCTGATCGTGATCCTCGCCATCTATTCGATGATCGGCGGCGGCCTGGCCCTGCATGGCTATTTCGCCGAACCGCGCCGCCTGCAACTGGCGCGGCAACTGCGCGAGGCCGATGAATTGCGCCGCCGCATGCAGGCCACCGACCTGAAGATGGCGGTGCTGCAGGCGCAGGTCGAGCCGCATTTCCTGTTCAATGCCCTGGCGTCAGTGCGATCGCTCATCCGCCAGGATCCCGAGCGTGCCGAACGCGCGCTCGACGCCCTGGCCGAGCATCTGCGCGCGACCATCCCGCGGCTGCGCGCCGACCGCGAATCGATCGATTCCACCCTCGGCCAGCAGGTGGACATTTGTCGCAGCTACCTCGAGTTGATGCAGGTGCGTATGGGTTCGCGGCTGGCCTGCCGTTTCGAAATGGACGAGGCCCTGCAGGCCTTGCCGTTCCCGCCGCTGATGCTGATTTCTTTGGTCGAGAACGCGATCAAGCACGGCATCGAACCGAAAGCCGGCCACGGCCAGATCCTGGTCAGCGCCGCGCGCGAAGGCGAGGTGCTGTCGGTGCGCGTCGAGGACGACGGACGCGGCCTGGTGGCGGGCGAGGGCGGCAAGGGCATCGGCTTGGCGAATATCCGCGAGCAGTTGCGCACGCGCTACGGCGCGCGCGCCTCGCTGGCGATCGAAGCGCGTCCGGGCGGCGGCGTGATCGCGACGATCCGCGTGCCGTTGGAGCCACTCGCATGAAGACCTCGCCGCGATTGCTGGTCGTCGAAGACGAAGCGCCGCAGCGCGAGGCCCTGGTCGCGATGCTGCGCCGGCTCT
>CAYWHO010000078.1:0-9165 GCA_964458195.1 uncultured Arenimonas sp. | reverse complement strand
GGTGCGCAGGCCGTCGGCCGCCGTGCCGGGATTGTCGTAGGCGACGTTCGGGGCGCGACGCACGCGACGCTGGCCCGGGTTGTACACCCACGCCTGGCGCGGAGCGGCCTTGGCGTTCAGGGTTTCGTGCACGAGCAGCACGCCGCCGGCCAGACGCGCCGGCGCCAGCACGTCCTGCTTGTAATACAGCAGGATGTTGTTGATCGACTCGGACGTATTGCCGGGCTTGTAGTACAGGCCGAGGATCTCTTCCTGCAGGCGCGTCAGCGTGTAGGCGCCGCCCGCCGAGGGCGTGGCCTGGTTGGAGTAGCTGCGCACCGACACGCCCTTGTACTTGAGCTTGTGGTTCCAGATCAGCTCGTAGGCGTTGTTCGGAATCGGGAACGGGAATCCTTCGGCGCAATTCTTGATGCCGTCGCCATCGGCGACCAGCTCGCACTGGGTGGCATTGCGCTTGGTGAATTCGTAGGTGCGCTGCGGGAACGAGGCGCTGCGACGGCTCGGATACACGTCCATCCGGTAGGTCTTGTACTTCTGGAACATCGCCTTCTGGCCTTCCGACAACGCGTCTTCGTAACGCGTGTAGTTGTCGGGCGTCACCTGGAACAGCACCTTGTCGCTGGCGAACGGATCCGGATGGCCGCTGCCGGCGCGGTAACCGGCCGGCGCGCGCGTGATGCCGCCCTCCCAGGCCGGTATGGTGCCGGACGCGTTGCCCGCCTTCTCCGAACCCATCGGCGTCAGCCGGCCGCCCAATTGGGCGGCCTTGTCGGCGCCGACCTTGGCCTGCGCAACGCCGAGGCTCAGTACCGCTGCGCCGACGATCGTCGTCAGCGCGGTTTTCTTGATCGTGCTCATCGTCTTCTGCCCTCCCAGTTGGCTCAGAACGAATACTTGACGGTGAAGGAAGCGAAATCGCGATCGGCGATCTGGTTGTACGGCTCGCCGCCGAAGAAAGCGGTGTAGCTCAGGTCGAACACCAGCTTGTTCTGGTAGTTCGCTTCAAGACCGATCGTTCCGGACTTGCGGCCCTCGAGGAAGTTGCCGCCCGGACCCGGGGTGATGCCGCTGACGTCGTGGTTGAAGGCGAGACGCGGCGACAGATTGATCGAGCTGCCGAACACGGCGTTGTAGTCGGCACGCGCGGCCAGGCGATAGCCCCACGAGAACTGCGTCGGGAAACCGCCGGTCAGCGACTGCGGATTGCGCAGCGCACCCGCCGGGCAGGTGGCGACGACCGGAACCTGGCCGACGCCCGGCACGGTGATGTAGCTGCAATCGTTGACGTCGAAACCACCACCGGTGTCGGTGCCCTCGCCTTCGTAACGCAACTCGGATGCCGGCGGCAGGTCCCACACTTCGGTGGCGCCGATTTCACCGACCAGGGCCAGCTGGTCCGCACCCAGCACTTCGGAGAAGGCCTTGGTGAAGGTCATCTGCAACTGGCTGACTTCGTGACGGCGATAGCCGCGCACTTCGCTGCCGAAACCGCCCGGCAGCGGCGCGCAGCCGGCCGGATTGAGCTGGCTGCAGAAGTCCAGCGCCGTACCCGCCACGAACGGGTTGAGCGGGCTCAGCGCGGCGAACAGCAGTTCGACGTCGTCGACCTGCAGCGGCATGTTCGGGCGGTGGCTGATTTCGCCCTGCCAAGCGACACCACCTGGCAGCGTGGTGTTCCAGCTCATGCCGAACATCTGGATGTCTTCCGGATACTCGACGAAGAAGCCAGCGGTCAGGCTGGCCGGCGTACCGCTAAGCGCGGCGGTCGAAACGGCCTTGCCCGACAGCAGCGGCAGGCGGCTGTGGTAGTTCAGGAAGTAGAAGCCGAAGTCGGTGTTGCCGAGGCTCTCGGCGAACCAACGCAGGGCGATGCCCCACTGGCCGTCGTCGCGTGCGTTGCGGTTCGGCAGGCGCGGCACCGAGTTGCCGCAGGCGAATCCCTGCAGCGCGCCCAGGCTCAGGTCGGAATTGCCGAAGCCGGAACCGAACGGCGCCTGCAAGCAGGTCGAGGCGTACAGCTCGGGGTTGCCGACAGGCTGCGGCGCGGTGCCGAAGCCAAGCATCACGTAGGTACCGCCCGGCGAACCGAAATCGTTCGAGCTGAAATAGGTGCCGGAAGGATCGACTTCGACCTCTTCGAACTCGAGCATGTACAGGGCTTCGACCGAGAGGTTGTCGGTGAAGCTGAAAGAGCCCCACAGCATGTCGATCGGCATGAAGGCTTCTTTCAGCTCGGCGCCGGCGACGCGCAGCTTCGACACGTCGATCGGATTGATGACGTTGATGCCGTTCTGGATGAAGGTGCTCTCGCCCCAGCTGACGGCCTGGCGGCCGATGCGGAAGCTGCCCTGGTGATCGCCGATCTTGAAGTCGTGATAGATGAAGGCATCGAGCAGGCGGAAGTCGGAACCGACCTTCTCCTTCGCCGCTTCGGTCAGGTCGTCGCGACCGTTGTTCTCGAAGTCGTAGAAGTAGGTGGCGCGCATGAAGGCGCCCCAGTTGCGATACTTCAGGCTCAGCTCGGAAGTGATCTTGAACGCATTCGAGAACGCGTCGCCCTTGTCGTACTTCAGGTCGCCGTCGTCGCGATTGATCGAGAAGCGGCCCGGCGCGGCGTAATGCGCAGCAGAACCGGGGACGCCGCCGGTGCTCGAGCAACGTCCCGGGCCGGGCGCGATCAAGCCGAGCGGGATGTTCTGGAAGCAAAGGGTGGGATCGAACTGCGCCTTGCCGATCAGATCGGAGTCCGCATCTTCGGTGCGGACCGAAATGCCGTAGGAAATCGTGGTGTCGAAGCTGCCGGTGAGCTCCCCCTTCTCGAAATCGAATGCCTGCGCGGCCGGCGCGGCGAGCAGGGCGAAGGCCACGGCCGAAGCCAGCGGAGCACGGGCGAGCAGCCCGCGAACAAGGTGGTTGGATTTCATTGCTTCAGATCCTCATCAGGGCAAGACAGCAGGTGGGAACGACAAGCGCAGGCGTGTCCCCCGGAAGATGACAAGGCGAAATTGAGCGGCTCGATGGCTTCACTCATGGACCCTCCCCCGGTTTTGACGCTTTACTCTAGCCCATATTAAAAGTCCGTTATGCAAAGAAGCAATGCTCTGGCGTACGGAAGATGGAAATACCGATGTTGCGCCGCAGCACAGTCGCGTCGGGGCGCACTCAAGGCGCGAAGGTGCGCGGACTGAAACCCAGGTCCCGCTTGGCCGCGGAGGCGTCGGCGGTCTGGTCCTGCGCCAGGCGTTGGACGATGCCGGCGGCGCTCAGGTCCCAGCCGCGGACCCGCAGACCCAGCGCCAGCAGGAGGCGGAACAGGAGGTTGGGCAGAGCCACGATGCCGACGCCCGGCAAATGCCGGTGAGCCATGCGCCGCATCATCGTGTCGAAATCCAGGCTTTCTGCACCCGGCAGTTCATAGATCATCCCGATGCTGGCGGGCCGATCCAGGCAGGCGAACACGGCCTGGGCCACATCATCCACATGCACGGGCTGACGCAAACCTCCGGCTCGCGCCGGCAGGGGCAAAACGCGCCAGCGCCGGGCGAACGCCAGCAAGGGCGTCAGGCTGCGGTCCATGCCGTTGCCGTAGATCAAGGTGGGGCGGAGGATCGTGGCGCCGATGCCGCGTTCCCGCGCCACCGCGAAGATCACCTCTTCCGCATGCTGCAAGCGTGCCGCCACATCGCGTTCGCCGGCATCGGTGGAAGCCGCCTTGAAGCGCAGGCTGCAGGAACTGATCGCGACGATCCGTTCCGCCCGGATACCCTGCGTGGCGAACCACTCGGCGAACAGATCCAGCGGCCCCAGGCTCAGGATGACGTCGAAAGTGCGGTCGTCGGGCGCGAAGCCGGGAAGACTGCCGTATAGCCACTGCACACCCTCGACCGAAGCTCCGGCCCGCTGTCTCGTCGGCGCGACGATCTCGCAGTCTCCGGGCAAATGCGGCGCAATCGCCCGCCCGAGCATGCCGCTCAGTCCGAAGACGAGCCAGCGCCTCATCCCTTTTGCCGCGGCAGGGTCTTCCATAGCAAGGCGAAACCGAGCAGCGCCGACAAGCCGGAGCCGACGAGGATGCCGAGCCGGTTCATGACCGCCAGATGTGCGTCGCTGGCATCGAAGGCCAGCGAACCGATGAACAGGCTCATGGTGAAACCGATCCCGCAGAGCAAGGCCATGCCGACCAGCGCCGACCAGTCCACACCCTCGGGCCGATTCACCCAGCCCGGAGCGATCAGCAAGGCGGCGGCCGCGAGGATGCCCAGGGGCTTGCCGAGCGACAGCCCGAGTGCGATACCCAGGGGCACCGGTTCGAAAAGACTGGCGAGCGAGAGCCCCTGCAAGGACACGCCGGCGTTGGCGAAAGCGAACAGCGGCAAGATGGCGAAAGCGACCCAGGGGTGCAACGCATGCTCGAGGTATTCCAGCGGCCGGGCCTCGGAATCGCCGTCCACCGACAGCGGAATGCTCATGCCGATCACCACGCCGGCCAGGGTGGCATGCACTCCGGATTTCAATACGGCGATCCAGAGCACGAGACCGACGATCGCATAGGCCGAAAGCCGCCCGACCTTGAATACATTCAACGCGATCAAACCCGCGATGGCGACGGCGGCCAAGGTCAATGCGTGCAAGGACAGATCGCTGGTATAGAACAGGGCGATCAGCACGATCGCGCCCAGATCGTCGGCCACGGCGATCGCTGTCAACAGCAGCTTCAGCCCCAGGGGTACGCGCGAGCCCAGCATCGCCAGCACGCCCAGCGCGAAAGCGATATCGGTCGCCGCGGGAATCGCCGCGCCGCGCAGCGCCACGGCATCGCCCCAATTGCACGCGACATAAATCGCCATGGGCACGACCATGCCGCCGACGGCGCAAAGCAGCGGCAACGCCACCTGGCGACGATCGACGAACTGGCCCGCGAACATTTCCCGCTTGAGTTCGAGCCCGACCAGCATGAAGAACAGCGCCATGAGCCCGTCGTTGATCCACAACAGCAGCGGCTTGTGCAGGTCCATCGGTCCGACGCGCACCTGCACCGGCACGTCCAGCAGGGCCTGATAGGCGGCGCTCAGCGGCGAATTCGCCACCAGCAGCGCGAGCAACGCGGCGCCGACGAGCAGGATGCCGCCCGCCGCCTCCAGCCGGAAAAATTCCGCCAGCGCGTCGCGAGCCCGCTGCAGCGGCGAGGTCGCGGTCGTCATCGGCTCAGGTCCAGGCCTGCAACAACACGAAAGCGAGCCAGGCGAAGAACAAGGCCATGAGGATGCCGGCTTCGCGACGGCTTACGCTCAGGTCGCCACCGAGAATCGGATACAACGCGAGCGTGAAAGCCATGGCCGCAGGCAGCTCCAGCGTCACGAACGAAGCCGGTATCGCCAAGGGTTGGAACAAGGCCATGCCGCCCACGATCGGCAGGAGATTGAACAGGCAGGCACCCAGCACCTGGCCGGCGACGACATCGCCCTGTCCCTGGCGCGAGGCGATCGCCGCGATGGCGACTTCCGGCAAGGCCGTGCCTATGGCCACCAGAGTGAGGCCGGTGACCAGCGGTGCGAGACCCAGTGCCTGGCCGAGCACCGGCGCCGACTGCACGATCAACTTGCTGCCGAAATAAAGCACCACGGCGGCGATGGCGAGCCGCGCGAGGTTCTGCAGCAAGCCCGTGCGCGTTTCCGCGAATGTGACGAACTGCGCCTGCACTTGCGTGTCTTCGGTAGAGCCGCGTCGCAAGTAGTGCCAGAGCGCGGCGAGGAACCCCAGGCAGAGCACGCCGCCTTCCCAGGCGACGAGGCGACCGTCAAGCGAGAAAAACAGCACGGCGCCGGTCGCGACCAGGACGAAAACCAGCTTGGCCGCCAGCAGGCGCATGCGCAACGCCAGCGGCGCCGCCAACGCGGCCACAGCCAGAGTCAAGCCGATGTTGACGATGTTGCTGCCGACGGCGTTGCCCAGCGCCAGCTCGACCTGCCCCTGCTTCAAGGCATAGGCGTTGACCGCCAGTTCCGGCAACGAGGTCGCGAAGGCGACCAGCAGCAGGCCCGTCGCGAACGGCGAAAGGCCCAGCCGCTGCGCCAGGCCCGATACGCCCTTCACCGCTGAATCGCCGCCGAGCAGCAGCAGGAAGATTCCCAGCGCGAAATATCCCGTGGCGCCCAGCATGCCTACCTCCGACCCGTCATTTCTTCTTCGGAATATACAGGTCGGTGATGCTGCCCTCGAAAACTTCGGCGCTCATCGCCACCGATTCGCTCAGTGTCGGATGCGGATGGATGCTGTGGCCGATGTCGCCAGCTTCGCAGCCCATCTCGATCGCCAGGGTTATCTCGGCGATCAGTTCGCCGGCACGCGTGCCGACGATGCCGCCGCCGATCACGCGATGCGTGGCCTCGTCGAAGATCAGCTTGGTGAAGCCTTCGGTACGTCCGAGACCGATGGCGCGGCCGCTCGCCGCCCAAGGGAATTTCGCCACGCCGACCTTCAAGCCCTTGGCCTTGGCTTCGGTTTCGGTGACGCCGACCCAGGCGACTTCGGGATCGGTATAGGCGACGGACGGGATGACGCGCGCCACCCATTCCTTCTTCTCGCCCGCCGCCACTTCCGCCGCCAGCTTGCCTTCGTGCGTGGCCTTGTGCGCCAGCATCGGCTGGCCGATCAGATCGCCGATGGCGAAGATATGCGGAACGTTCGTGCGCATCTGCCGGTCCACCGCGATGAAACCGCGCTCGTCCACGGCGACGCCCGCCTTGTCGGCATCGATCCTGCCGCCGTTCGGGCGACGCCCGACGGAGACCAGGGCGCGATCGTATTTCGTGTTCGCTGGGGCCTTCTCTCCTTCAAACGTAGCGTGCAAGGCATCCTTCTTCGCCTCGACCTTCGCCACCTTCGTCGACAGGTGCACGGCGACGCCGCGTTTCTTCAGCAAATCGGCCAGCGGCTTCACCAGGTCGGGATCGGTGCCCGGCATCAACTGCGGCATGAACTCGACGACCGTCACGGCACTGCCCAGCGCGGAATACACGCAGGCCATTTCCAGGCCGATGATGCCGCCGCCGACGACCAGCAACTGCTTCGGGATGTCGGCCAGCATCAGCGCGTCGGTGGAATCCATCACGCGCGAATCGTCCCAGGGGAAGGCCGGCAGCTTCACCGGTTGCGAACCGGCGGCGATGATGCATTGTTCGAAACGCACGAGCTTGACGCCGTCGGCGCCTTCGACTTCGATCTCGTTCGGCGAAACGAAACGGCCGGTGCCGGTCAGCACGCGCACCTTGCGCTGCTTGGCCATGCCCGCCAGGCCGGAGTTCAGCGTACCGACCACCTTTTCCTTGTGCTTGCGCAGCTTGTCGAGATCGATCTTCGCGGCGCCGAAATCCACGCCATAGGCGGAAGCGTGTTTCGCCTCCTCGATGATGTCGGCCGCGTGCAGCAGGGCCTTCGACGGAATGCAGCCGACGTTGAGGCAGACACCGCCGAGTTGCGGATAACGCTCGATCAGCACGGTATCCAGTCCGAGATCGGCGGCGCGGAACGCGGCCGTGTAGCCGCCGGGACCGGCGCCGAGCACGACGAGGCGGCATTCGACATCGGCCTTGCGTCCGGAAGCACCTGCCGCTTTAGGTGCAGGTACGACAGGCGCCACTGCAGCGACTTTCGGTGCATCGGGCTTCGAAGCTTCGGGCTTCGGCGCATCGGCGGGTTTCGCAGCGGCAACGGCAGACTCAACGGATTCGAGCAGCGCGATGACACTGCCCTCCGACACCTCGTCGCCGACTTTCACTTTCAGTTCTTTCAGCACACCGGCCGCGCTGGACGGGATCTCCATCGTCGCCTTGTCCGATTCGAGCGTGACCAGCCCCTGGTCCTTGGCGATGGTGTCGCCGGGCTTGGCCAGCAATTCGATCACCGGCACGCCCTGGTGGCCGCCGATGTCGGGAACCCTGATTTCGATCGCTGCCATGATCGCGCCCTCAGACCAGCAGGCGACGCAGGTCGCCGAGCACTTGCGCGAGGTAAGCGGTGAAACGCGCCGCCGCCGCGCCGTCGATCACGCGATGGTCGTAGCTCAGCGACAGCGGCAACATCAGCCGCGGCGCGAACTCGCTGCCGTTCCAGACCGGTTTCGTCTGCGACTTCGACACGCCGAGGATGGCGACTTCCGGCGCGTTGATGATCGGCGTGAACGCCGTGCCGCCGATGCCGCCCAGCGAGGAGATCGAGAAACAACCGCCCTGCATGTCGTTCGGGCCGAGCTTTTTCTCGCGCGCCTTGCCGCTGATCTCCGCCAGTTCCTGCGACAGTTGCAGCAGGCCCTTCGTATCGCAGTCGCGCAGCACCGGCACGACCAGTCCATCGGGCGTATCGACGGCGATGCCGATGTGGAAATACTTCTTCAGCACGAGGTTGTCGCCGTCGAGCGAAGCATTGAACGCCGGATACTTCTTCAGCGCCGCCACCACCGCCTTGATCAGGAACACCAGCGGCGTGATCTTCACGTCCTTGTGTTCCTCGCCGAGCTTCTTGCGGAACGCCTCCATCTCGGTGATGTCGGCATCGTCGTGCTGGGTGACGTGCGGAATGCTCACCCAGTTCCGGTGAAGATTGGCCCCGGAAATCTTCTTGATGCGGGAAAGCGGCTGCGATTCGACCGCGCCGAACTTGGCGAAATCCACCTGCGGCCACGGGATCAGATTCAAGCCACCGCCGCCCGATGCCGCGGGCACGCCGCCCGCCAGCGCCTTCTTCACGAAGGCCTGCACGTCTTCCTTGCTGATGCGGCCGCCGCGTTCGCTGCCGGCAACCTTCGTGAGGTCCACGCCGAGTTCGCGCGCGAAAACGCGCACGGCGGGGCTGGCATAGGGCACCTTCTCCGGCAGCAGGGCATCGGCCTCGAAGCGCACGGGCGGCGCGCCCGCCGCAACCGGCGCGGGCGTCGCGATCGGAGCCGGCCTGACCGGCGCAGGTGCAGCTGGGGCCGCGGGAGCGGAGACGGGCGCAGCGACCGGCGCGGATTTCGCGGTTTCGCCATCGGCCGCTTCGATCAGCGCGACGACCGCGCCTTCCCCGACCTCGTCGCCGATCCTGAGCTTGAGTTCGCGCACCACGCCGGCGAACGGCGACGGCACTTCCATCGTCGCCTTGTCGGTCATCACTTCGAGGAGCGCCTGC
>CAYWHO010000077.1:3447-9345 GCA_964458195.1 uncultured Arenimonas sp. | reverse complement strand
TCGATGCCGGCGAAGGCCGGATGGTCGGCCAGTTCCTCGATCACCAGCAGGCGATGGTCGCCGAGCCAGGCGATGCCGCTCTTCAGGTGCAGGATCGAATTCATGCCGCGGATATCGACGGTGCTGGACGAATAACCACGCGCCTCCAACCATCGCGCCAACTGCGCCGCGCCTTCCTCGTTCGTGCGATGCGAAAGGCCGATGAAGACATGGCGGTCGGCTTCGCAGATGTCGCCGCCGTCGAGCGTGCCGGGCGCTTCGATGCGTTCGAAATCCGAATAGTGGCCGCGCAAGGCCTCGTCGATCGCGATGACCTCGCCCTGCCGGCTGTCGGCGCCGGGCCGCGTGATCATTACCGCATCCGGCAGCAGCACCGCGGTGTCCTCGACGAAGGTGCCGTCGGGATAACGCGCGTCGGCCGGCAACACCGTCAGCTCCAGCCCGCAATCGCGCAGGACGGAGCAATAGCGCTCGTGCTGCGCCATCACCTTCGCCAGCGACGGCACGCCGAGGTCCACGCGCGTCAGGCCATCGGCGTAGTTCGCGCCGGGCAGACGGACGATGGCGTGGCTGAACTGGCTCATTACCAGATATTCACACGTTCTTCGGCCGGGCGGAACATCGGGGCGCCGGGTTTGATGCCGAAGGCCTCGTAAAACTCGGGGATGTTGGACATGGGCCCCAGTACCCGCCATTTGGCCGGGGCATGCACGTCCGAAAGCAGGCGCGCGCGCAGCACTTCCTCGCGCGGTTGCGACATCCAGCCCAGGGCATAGCCGAGGAAATAGCGCTGCAGCGGCGTCAGGCCGCCGATCGTCTCGCCCTTGCGGTACTGCTCGGTCTTCTTGAAGGCTTCCAGGCCCAGCAAGACGCCGCCGTAGTCGGCGATGTTCTCGCCCAGGCTGGCCTTGCCGTTGATGCGCAGGCCGGGCAGCGGCTCGTAGGCATCGAACTGCTTCACCATGCGCTCGGCGCGCTGCTCGAAACGCTTCGCGTCCTGCGCCGTCCACCAATCGGCCAGGTTGCCGGCCGCATCGAACTGCCGGCCCTCGTCGTCGAAACCGTGCGTGATCTCGTGCCCGATGGTGGAGGCCCCCGCGTAACCGTAGGCGACGGCATCGTCCACCAGCGCATCGGGCACGCCGGGCACGGTGAAGATGGCCGCCGGCAATACGATCTCGTTGTTCGACGGGTTGTAATAGGCGTTGTAGGTCTGCGGCGTCATCACCCATTCGCTGCGATCGACCGGCTTGCCGAGTTTCGAGAGACGGTCGGCGAAATGCCAGCGCGCGGCGTTCATCATGTTGCCGGCATAGGAATCGCGGCCGACGACCAGCGTCGAAAAATCGGGCCAGCGATCCGGATACCCCACCTTCGGCACGATCGCCGCCAGTTTCGCCCGCGCCTTCGCCTTCGTCGCCGGGCTCATCCATTCGAGGCGATCGATGCGCTCGCCGTAGGTCGCGCGGATGGCTTCGACCATGTCGACATAGCGCTGCTTGGCGCTGGCCGGGAAATACTCGCCGACGAAGATGCGGCCGAGCACCATGCCCATCGCCGTATCCTCGGTATCGAGCACGCGCTTCCAGCGCGCGCGTTGCTGCTTCTGGCCCGACAGCACCTGGCCGTAGAAGCGGAAGTTCTCGTCGTCGAAACCGCTGCCCAGCGTGTCGGCATAGGCCGTTATCAGCTGCAGGCGCAGGTAGTCGCGCAGCACGCCGGGCGGTGTGCTCCGGAGCAGGCCGTCGAGCGCGGCGAAGAACTCAGGCTGGCCGACGATGACGTACGAAGGCGCGACGCCCCAGGCGGAAAAACGCCCGGCCCAATCGATCGCCGGCGTATGCCGCCGCGTCAGTTCGGCCGGCGCCATCTTGTGGTAGTTGGCCTGCGGGTCGCGCAGGTCCTCGAGCTTGCGCGAAGCCGTCGCCAGCGCGGTCTCCAGGCGCATCACCGCTTCGGCATCGCCCGTCGCCCGGTCCGGATGGCGACCGAGCAGGATCAGCACGCGAGCCAGGTGCGCGACGTATTCCTTGCGGATATCGGCCACGCCGGCGTCGTCGTTGAAATAGAAATCGCGTTCGGGCAAGCCGAGGCCGCCCTGCCCCAGGTGCACGGCCATCGCCGCGCTGTCCTTTTCGTCCTGGCCGACGTAGAAACCGAAGAAGGGCTCGACGCCGATGGACTGCAGCGCGAACGCCGCGTCGAGCGTGCGGCGCGGGCCGTCGATGGCATCGATGCGACGGAACTCGTCGATCAGGGGTTGCGTGCCGACCCGATCGGCCAGGGCCTCATCCATCGCCGTGGCCCAGAAATCGCCGATCTTCTGTTCGTCGCTGCCCGGCGTGCGCGGACCCGCGGCGGCGGCTTCGTTGATCTTGCGCAAGCTCAGATGGATCTGGTCGGTCACGGCATTGCCGATGCCCCAGGCCGATTCGGAGGCCGGGATCGGATTGCGCGCCAACCAGCCGCCGTTCGCGTACTGGAAAAAATCCACGCCCGGATCGGTTTTTGGATCGAGGTTCGCCTGCAAGAAATCCGCTGCGGGCGCCTCGGCCGCGGGCAGGGAAAGCGGCCAGGCCGAAGCGGCCAACGCAAGCAGGAGCAAACAACGGCGACGGATCATGCGGACCTCGTGGAAAAAAGCGGCGAATGCATCAAGCGTGCGGCGAACAGGGCAGGACGGAACGTCGGGGTCACGAGCGGAAGCTCAGGCCGCGGGCAGGCGCAGGACGCGACCGACGACGCGATTGCGCCCGCGCGCCTTCGCCGCGTACAGAGCCCGATCGGCGGCCTCAATCAAGCGCTGCGGCGACTGCCCCAGGTTCGGCATCAGGGCCGTGACGCCGATGCTGACCGTCACATGCCCCGCCACCGTCGAAGCCGGATGCAGCATGCGCTGGGTCTCGACGTTGCGGCGCAGGCGTTCGGCCAGGCTGCGCGCCTGGCGCAGATTGCGCCCCGGCAGCAGCAGGGCGAGCTCCTCGCCACCGTAACGCGCGACCAGGTCGGTGGCGCCGGTCGCGACTTCGGTGCACAGGCGCGCGAGCTCGCGCAGGCATTCGTCGCCGTAGAGATGGCCACGGGCATCGTTGAGCGGCTTGAAACAATCGGCATCGACCAGGGCCAAGGCCAGCGGCAAGCGCTCCCGCGCCAGGCGCAACCAGTCCTGCTCGAGCTGCTGGTCGAAGCGACGCCGATTGGCGATCCCGGTCAGGCCGTCGCTGAGCGACAAGGCCTGCAGCTTGCGGTTGGCGATCTCCAGTTCGCCGACCACGCGCGCCAAATGGATCGCGCCGGCGACCTGGGCGGCGACCGCGTCGAATACGGCGCAGGCTTCCGGCGTGAAGAAATCCAAGCGCGTGCTTTCGATGTTCAACACGCCGAGCATGCGGCCGTGATGCACGATCGGCACCAGGTATTCCGACTTCACCGCCGTATTGCCGGGCACGTAGTCCGGATCGTTTTCGACGGCGATGATCAGTTGCGGTTCGCCCGTGCGCGCGCAGCGACCGGCCGCGCCGATGCTGACCGGCCACGGCCCGTTCGCGGGCGCGCCCACCGGCGTGTCGAGATCGAGCACGCCGGCCCAGACTTCCTGCACGAAACCGCTGCCGTCGTCGTCGAGCAGGATGATGCTGGCGATGCCGACCGGCAGGCGCCGCACCAGACAATCGACGATGCCCTGCAGCACCGCTTCCAGACCTTCGCCGAGCAAGGCTTCGCGCGAAACCTGCGCCAGGATCTCGGTCAGCATGGCGCGACGGCCGAGCGTGTCCTGCCGGTCCCAGAAGTACTCCGGATCCTTGCCCGCCAGTTTGTCGGTGCGCCGATTCGCCATGCCCCGCCTGCCCTCCGCGGGGCAGTCTACCCGACCGGGCGACCGTACTCGTCCGGGCCCATGCCGGGCCGCCGGGACGCGCCTAGATCGGATCGCCGGGCGACATCGTCCGGGCCTCGCTATCGCCCTGCAGGCGATACACGCAGCGGTCGCGCCCGGCACGTTTTGCCTGATACAGCAGGCCGTCCACGGCCTCCATCGCGGCCTGCGGCAGGTCGCCCGGTGCCGGCTTGCACTCCAGGGCGCCGACGCTCAAGGAGACGTACTTGCCTGCACTCGAATACGCGTGCGGAATCGCCAGCGCCGGAACCGCCAGCAACAGGCGCTGGATCTGCGCCGTCGCTTCGCCGCCCGGCAGCAGCAGCGCGAATTCCTCGCCGCCGTAACGCGCGACGAAATCGTCGCCACGCGAGAAAGCCGAGGCCAGCGCCGCCGCGACGCGCCGCAGGCAGTCGTCGCCCGGGCCGTGGCCGTAGTTGTCGTTGTACTGCTTGAAGTGATCGACGTCCGCCAGCATCAGCATCAAGGAACTGCCGGCGCGCTGCGCAGCGCGCCAGCGCTGGTCGAGCTCGGCTTCGAAACGCCGGCGGTTGGCGATGCCGGTGAGGCCGTCGAGCGCCGCATGTTCCTCGAGCAGATCGCGCTGGCGCTTGAGCTCGATGTGCGTGCGCACGCGCGCGCGCACGATCGCCGGGCTGACCGGCTTGACGATGTAGTCCACCGCGCCGAGCGCGAAGCCGCGTTCCTCGTCGGTGCTTTCGTCCATCGAGGTGACGAAGATCACCGGCACATGGCGCGTGCGCGGCTCGGACTTCAGCCAGCGCAGCACTTCGAAACCGCTCATGTCGGGCATGACGACGTCGAGCAGGATCACGTCCACCGGCTGTTCCGACGCCAGCTCCAGCGCGCGCACGCCGCCGGTGGCGAAACGGATGTCGTAGTCGCTGCCGAGGGCCTCGGCCAGTATCTGGATATTGGCCAGTTCGTCGTCGACGATCAGTACGCGCCCGCCGGGCGCACTGCCGTTCGCATTGGCGTTCGAAATCGTATTCATCGTATGGACTCCCCGGTTTCCATGATATCCCGCAATTCCTGCAGCGCGGCCGATGCGGCCGGATAATCGAGCCGGTCGATCTGGCGGCCGATCGCTTCCAGGGGTTCGGCGAAGCCCTTGCCGGCCAGGCTCGCCCGCAAGGTTTCGAAACACGTCCGCGCGCCCAGGCTGTTGCTCGCCAGCGCCTGCCCGAGTTGCGCCATCGCCTCGTCCGGCGCGATCGCCGCCGCAGTGGATTCCCCGCGCGCCTGCGCCTGCGGCAAGTTCGCCGCGGACAGTTGCGCCAGCGCGGCCGCCAGTTCGGCGAGTTCGGCGTCGGCGTTTTCCTGCCGGCGCAATGCCGATTCCACCCGCAAGGCCGCATCGGCGATGCGCTGCGCCGCCAGCGTGGCCGCCGCGCCCTTGAGCGTATGCGCCAGATCCAGCGCGGCCTGCGCCTGGCCATTGGCGATCATCTCGCGCAAGCGCGTCGCGGCCTGCGCATGGCGCCGGCGGAATCCATCCAGCAATTGCCAAAGCAGCGCGGTCTTGCCGTTCATGCGCGCCAGCGCGGTCGCGACATCCACGCCCGGCAGTTCGACCATCGGGTCCTGGCGTTCGCCGGATTCGACATCCGCCGCAGCGGAATCCGCTTCCGCGTGATGCGGCAGCCAGCGCGCCAGCACGCGCATCAGTTCGCTCTCTTCGACCGGCTTGGAAAGATAATCGTCCATGCCGATGTCGAGGAAGCGCTGGCGGTCGCCGACCATCGCATGCGCGGTCAGGGCGATCACCGGCATGTCGCGCAAGGCCGGATCGCGCTTGAGCCGGCGCGTGGTTTCGACGCCATCGAGCCCCGGCATCTGGATATCCATCAGCACCGCGCGGAAACGGCGCTGGCCGAGGATGCGCAATGCATCGAGACCGCTCTCGGCGCAGACCGCGTCCACGCCCATGCCGGCGAGCAATTCCTGCGCGACCATGCGGTTGATCTCGTTGTCCTCCACCAGCAGCACTTCGCTGCCGG
>CAYWHO010000077.1:0-3347 GCA_964458195.1 uncultured Arenimonas sp. | reverse complement strand
TGCGCGACCATGCGGTTGATCTCGTTGTCCTCCACCAGCAGCACTTCGCTGCCGGGTTCGAAGCGCAGGCGCTGCGTCGGCGCGCTGCCGGCGGTGGCCATGCGGCTGCCGCGCTCGCGGCCCAGGGCTTCCATCGCACCATCGAACAGGGCCGACGGACTGACGGGCTTGTGCAGGAACACGTCCACGCCGGCGTCTTCGGCCTCGCGCATCAGGCTTTCGCCGCCGTAGGCGGTAACCATCACGATACCGGGAACGTCGATCCCGTCGCGATGCAATTGCCGCACCGCTTCGATGCCGTCCATGCCCGGCAGTTTCCAGTCGATCACCAGCAGGTCGAAACCCTGCGCGTCCTGCGCCAGCCGCGCCAGGGCCGACTCCGCCGTTTCCGCCAGCGCGACGTCGAAGCGCAGCGATTCGAGCATGCTGCCGAACACTTCGCGCGTGGTCGGATTATCGTCCACCACCAATGCTCGCAGTCCGTCCGCCGGTCGGCGTTCCGGCGCTGGCGCCGTCGGCGCGCCGGGCCGGGCGAAACGCGCCGTGAACCAGAAGCGGCTGCCGCGCCCGGGTTCGCTGTCGCCGCCGATCTCGCCGTCCATCAGTTCGACCAGGCGCTTGCAGATCGCCAGGCCCAGGCCCACGCCGCCGTGCTTGCGCGTGTTCGATTCGTCCACCTGGGTGAAAGGATCGAACAGTCGCGGCAAAACCTGCGGATCGATGCCGATGCCGGTGTCGCGCACTTCGAAACGCAGGCGCACCGCGTCGGCGTCGGCCTCGACCAGGCCGACTTCCACCACGATCTCGCCGCGCTCGGTGAACTTGAGCGCGTTCGTGACCAGGTTGACCAGCAATTGCTGCAATCGCGTCGGATCGCCCCTCAGCGCGCGCGGCACATCGGGTTCGATCGAGAACAGCACTTCCAGCCGTTTTTCGCGCGCGCGCTCGCCAACCACCGCCGTCAGGTCGGTTAACAGGTCGTTCAACTGGAAGTCGGACTGCTCGATGCGCAGCTTGCCCGCTTCGATGCGCGAAAGATCGAGCACATCGTTGATCAGGCCCAGCAGCAGGCGGGCCGACGCACGAAGTTGCGCCAGCAGGCCGCGCTGGCGCGCATCGAGCGCGGTGCGTTCGAGCAGGGTCGCCATGCCGACGACCGCGTTCATCGGCGTGCGGATCTCGTGGCTCATGTTCGCCAGGAACTGGCTCTTGGCCAGGTTCGCCGCATCGGCCTGGTCCTTGGCCTCCTGCAATTCGCGCCGGAATACCAGCTCCTGCCCGGCCAGGTCGCGTTCGGCCTGCTGGCGCCGTTCGCGCTGGCGTTCGAGCAGGCCCAGCATCGTCACCAGCATGCCGCCGAGCGCGGCCAGCAAGACGGCGATGAACAACCCCAGCATCGCCAGTTGCCGGCGCACGTCGTCGCCGAAACCGCGGAAGAAATCGCCGCTGACGTCGAAGCGCGCCGTTCCGATGCGTTCGCCGGTATCGCGATGCACGAGTTCGGATTCGACGCGAAACGCATCCGGTGCCTTCGGCGGCAGCGCGCGGTCCAGACTGCCGGGGCGCGAATCGAGAGCGGCGTAATCGAGCTCGAGGCCGATGCCGGTGAAGAAAGGCGTGTCCTGCCGCGCATCGTGCAGCAGCAGCAAGCGATCCATCGTTTCGTCGAGCCGGCGCTCGCGTTCGGCCGGCGACGCCTGCGACAAGGCCGCCGACAACAGCACGGCCTGCGATTGCGCCAGCACCTGCGCCTGCTGACGGCCCTGCGCCTGCAGCCGCGGTTGCAGCCAGTGCGACCAGTACAGCGCGAGCGCGCCTTCCAGGATCAGCGCCAGCAACAGGAAGGACAATGCGACCAGCAGCGGCGCGCGACGCATCAGCCACGCTCCCGCGCGACGGCGCTGGCGCAGCACGGCAACGCCCATCTGACGCGCGCGCCGCATCGCCACGCCAGGCGCGATACGGGTCGGGAACGGCGGCGAAGGTCTGGCCTCATCATCGGCATCTTGCCCGAGTGGCTGGCATCGGCGTAGCGGGCGGCACCCGGGCTGGCACGCCGACGGCCCAAGGTCATAATGCGCAGCAATCGTGGAGGAACCGAGGAGTTCCCGAATCGTCCCATGGCCCTGACCGCTGCCCCGCCCGCCGAACGCCCACGCACCGTCCTGGTGGTGGAGGACGAACCGAGCCTGGCCCAGTTGCTGCGCGAAACCCTGGGCGAGGCCGGCTTCCGCGTGGCCGTGCTGGACGATGGTTCCGATGTGGCGGACTGGGTGCGCGCGCACGGGCCCGACGCGGTCCTGCTCGATCTCGGCCTGCCGGGCAAGGACGGCCTGGCCGTCTGCCACGAGATCCGCGCCTTCTCCACCGTGCCCCTGATCATGGTGACGGGGCGGATCGAGGAAATGGACCGGCTGCGCGGGCTGGAGATCGGCGCCGACGATTACATCTGCAAGCCCTTCACGCCGAAGGAAGTGCTGGCACGCGTGCGCGCCCTGCTGCGTCGTTCGATCGAATGGCGCGAGGCGCAACCGGGTTCGCCGCTGAGCCTGGACGAGGCCGGCATGGCGGCGCGCTGGAATGGCATTCGCCTGGACCTGACGCCGGTGGAGTTCCGCCTGCTGCGCACCCTGGGCCAACGGCCGGGCCGGGTGTTTTCGCGGGCGCAATTGCTCGATGCCATCTACAGCGACGACCACGTCGTCAACGACCGCACCGTGGACAGCCATATCAAGAACCTGCGCCGAAAGATCGCCGAGGCCTGCCCCGGCGCCGACCCGCTCAACTCCATCTACGGCGTCGGCTACAAGTTCGTGCTGCCCGACTGAGCGGCTCCATCACCGCTCCACAATTGCCCCCTAGCTTGAAGGCGTGGGCGCGGAACCCCGCGCCGTAACCCAAGGGGAGTCTTCAATGAGCGCCATCTTCTTTCTGATCCTCGGCCTGGCCGTCACCTGCGGCGCCTGGGTGTTTTCCCGCCGCCTGGTCGCCGAGGAAAGCGACGCGGTAGTTCGCGACTCCAGCGTCACTCAGGAACTGCCGCTGATCGCCGCGCCGCGCCCGGTACGTACCGCCGACCCGGTGGCCGCGGCCGAAAAAGGCCTGGGCCAACTCTGGCAGCTGCAATCGAACGGCTCGAACTGCGCGCTGTCGCGCAGCTTCGGCACGCGCCGCCTCGCGACCTCGGAAACCGTGCCGCTGGCGCAGCCGCATTGCCGCCGCATCGACTGCCCGTGCTACTACCAGCCCGTCGCCGACCAGCGCGGCCGGCCGCGCCGAGCCGGCAGCGAGCGTCGCGAACTGTTTCGCCTTACTTCGACCAAACCCGAACGCCGGCTGCAAGGCGA
>CAYWHO010000076.1:5758-9348 GCA_964458195.1 uncultured Arenimonas sp. | reverse complement strand
GTCTCGTGCCGGCTGCGCGGTACGACTTCGCGGTTCACTTCGACCGCCACGCGTTTGTCGCCGTGTCCGATCGCCGCCAGCAGGCCGAGCACGGTCATGGGCGCGGGGAAGTCGCGGGTTTCGCCGTTGAGAAGGATGCGCATGCGGCGATTTTATCGCGTTGCGGGGCCGCGGGGCGGGCGGCATAATCAAGCCGCCTCCCGCGAACGGAGGTTCGTGCGGGAGTCCGACGGATTCCTGTCATGCGGGTGTAGTTCAATGGTAGAACTGCAGCTTCCCAAGCTGCTAGCGTGGGTTCGATTCCCATCACCCGCTCCATTCACGGAGCCAGCGACCGCAGCGAGGCCTGCGACGCTGGCTTCTTCGCCTCAGGCAGGGCGCCATGAAGCTCGCCATCCTTTCGCGCAACGCCAAGCTCTACTCGACCCAGCGCCTGGTGCAGGCGGCTCGCGAGCGCGGCCACACCGTGCGCGTGCTCGACCCCCTGCGTTGCTACATGAAGATCGCGCCGCGGCAGTTCCAGCTCAATTACAAGGGCAAGGTGCTGGGGCCGCAGGACGCCGTGCTGCCGCGCATCGGCGCTTCCATCACCCGCTACGGCACGGCCGTGCTGCGCCAGTTCGAAATGATGGGCGCGTACACGCCGAACTCGTCCGACGCCATCCTGCGCGCGCGCGACAAGCTGCGTTGCCACCAGTTGCTGGCGGGCGAGGGCATCGGCCTGCCGGCGACGGTCTCCGGCGACAACCCCGACGACACCGCCGACCTGCTGTCCCTGCTCGGCAAGCCGCCGCACGTCATCAAGCTCAACGAAGGTTCGCAGGGCGCCGGCGTCGTGCTGGCCGAACGCCTGTCGGCCTCGCGCAGCGTGGTCGAGGCCTTCCGCGGCCTCTACGCGAATTTCCTGGTGCAGGAATTCGTCGCCGAAGCCGAAGGCGCCGACATCCGCTGCTTCGTCGTCGGCGATCGCGTCGTCGCGGCGATGCGTCGCCAGGCCGAAGCGGGCGAGTTTCGCTCCAACCTGCATCGCGGCGGGCAGGCCAGTCGCATCCGCCTGACGAAGGCCGAACGCGAAACCGCATTGCGTGCCGCGAAAGTGATGGGGCTTGAGGTCGCCGGCGTGGATTTGCTGCGTTCGCGCAAGGGGCCGCTGGTGCTGGAAGTGAACTCCTCCCCCGGCCTGGAGGGCATCGAAACGACCACCGGGGTGGATGTCGCCGGGGCCATAATTGTTCACATAGCTGAACGGGTTTCGGGGAAACAAGGGCTTAGCCGAGCCCCCCGAAAAACGGCGAAAAAATAACCGCCCGATTGCCTGAATTTAACGGACTTTTAATCTCTGGGCCCCTAGGCTGATCGGGCCTGATCCGTGGCCTCCTCCTCGTGGAAATCCGCGGATTACGGCAATCGGGGCAGTAGCAAACTTCGACCCGGCCAAGGCGTCTCCCCAATGGCGCCTTGCCGGGTCCTTTTCTTTCAGCGTCGCTGATTCTTTCGCCGGAACGAATGGCGTCTGGCAGAATCGAACGTCCAAACCCGAGACGTCATGCCCATGCGAATCCTGGTCGTCGAAGACAATCGCGACATTGCCGCCAACCTCGGCGACTACCTCGAGGACCGCGGCCACACCGTGGACTACGCGGCCGACGGCATCACCGGCCTGCACCTCGCCGTCGTGAACGACTTCGACGCCATCGTGCTCGACCTCAACCTGCCCGGCATGGACGGCATCGAAGTCTGCCGCAAGCTGCGCGCCGACGGCCGCAAGCAGACGCCGGTGCTGATGCTGACCGCGCGCGACTCGCTCGAACACAAGCTGGCCGGCTTCGACTCCGGCGCCGACGATTACCTCGTCAAACCTTTCGCCCTGCAGGAAGTCGAGGCGCGCCTGGCCGTGCTCGTGCGCCGCGGCAAGGCCGCGCAGCCGCGCGTACTCACCGTCGCCGACCTCGAATACAACCTCGACACGCTGGAAGTGCATCGCGGCGGCAAGCTGCTGCAGCTCAATCCGACGGCGCTGAAGATACTGCAGTCGCTGATGGAGGCTTCGCCGGCGGTGGTGCCGCGCATGGAGCTGGAAACCCGCGTCTGGGGCGAAGAACTGCCCGACTCGGACAGCCTGCGCGTGCATATCCACGGCCTGCGCGCCGCCGTCGACAAACCTTTCGACAAGGCGCTGATCCAGACGCGCCACGGCATCGGTTACCGGATAGCGGACCCCGATGCAGCCTGAGCCGGTTCTCTATCGGCGCCGGCTCCGCACCCGAATCATCCTCTCCTTCCTGGTGCTCGGATTCGGCCTGACGGCCATGTTCGCGCTCGCCACGGTCTATCTGCGCACGCGCCTGGAAGGCCAACTGATCGAGAACACGCTGCAGAAGGAAGTCGACAGCCTGCAGCGGCAGATCCGCGACAACCCGGGCGCGGCGCCGAGCTTCACCATCCTCGATGCGCGCACCTGGAGCGCGCGCAACGCCTACAAGATGCCGCTGGAGCTGCAGTCGCTCGGCACCGGCGTGCACGAGGTCGAGCAGGTCGACGAGTCGGGCCGGCGCCATCTGTACAAGTACGCCGTGCGGCGCGATCCCGACCTGATCAGCTACGTGCGCTACGACGTCACCGGCGCGTCCATCGGCGAGCGCCAGCTGATGACGGCGCTGGGCGGCGCCGTCGTGCTGTTCACCGGCCTGGCCTGGCTGATCGGCATCTGGTCCTCCTCGCGCGTGATCAGCCCGGTGACCGAACTGGCGCGCCGCGTGGAAGGCCTGATCGGGCGCGGCAAGGTCGAACAACTGGCCCCGCATTTCCCCGACGACGAGGTCGGCGAACTCGCCTCGGCCCTGGACGATTACGCCGCGCGCATGACCGAGCTGGTCCGGCGCGACCGCGAGTTCAACTCCGACGTCAGCCACGAGCTGCGCACGCCCCTGGCGGTGATCCGTGGCGCGGTCGAGCTGCTGCTGGCGAACCCGGACCTTCCCGACAAGACGCGGCAGCGCCTGCAGCGCATCGATCGCGCCGCCCTGCAGTGCACCGACCTGACCACGGCCTTGTTGATGCTCTCGCGCAACGAACGCGGCAACGGCCACACCGACCTGCACAAGCTCTGCCTGAACCTCGCCGAGGCCAATCGCGCCCAGCTCGGCACCAAGCCGGTGCAGGTCTTCGTGGACGGTTCGAACGATGTCTTCGTCAATGCGCCCGAGGCGGTGCTGTCGGTTGCCATCGGCAACCTGCTCGGTAATGCCTGCAAGTACACCCAGGAAGGCGAAGTGCGACTGGTCGTCGAGGCCGATCGCATCCGCATCGAGGATACCGGCCCGGGGCTGAGCGCCGAGGATGCGGCAAGATTGTTCGAACGCGGCTATCGCGGCTCCGGCTCCGGCGGCACGACCGGCGGCGGCATCGGCCTGTCGATCGTGCGCCGGTTGTGCGAACTCTATGGTTGGCGCGTCAGCATCGCCCCGCGCGAGGAGCGCGGCGCCGAAGCCGTGCTGATGTTCGCGTAAAAGCCGGGACGGTAAAAACGGGGTCAGAGTACGTTTTGAAACCGGGGTCAGAGTACGTTTTTTCGGCTGTAGGGTGGGCTT
>CAYWHO010000076.1:0-5658 GCA_964458195.1 uncultured Arenimonas sp. | reverse complement strand
CACCCTACGTATCGCTATCCGCGAGTTCGAGCGACTCCAGCGCCGTGCCTTCGAACGTCAGCTTCGAATCCTTGATGTCGATCAACGGGCCGAGTTCGTACACGTTGCGGTAGCCGTAGTCGTACAGCGATACGAAGGTCGACAGGTTCAGCGAGGCGCTGGCCATCTTCGTCGGGAACGGCTCCGGCGCGCCGGTGAAGTTGTTGTTGCAGTAGATGAGGATGCGCGTGTCCTTGTCGGGAATCGTGCTGGCCAGGCTGTCGATGGCGATGTCGGGAAAGCTCAGGTTGATCGCGCCTTTCACGTGCAGCTGGGCATAGCGCTGTGCGCTTCGCGCATCCAGCACGAGCGTACCGGGCTCGGCGGCCATGCGCAGGAACTCCTCTTCGCTGATCCGGCGGCTGAGCCGGTGCTCGGCGGCTTCCTCCGAGACGGAAAGGAAACGCGGCATGTCGATCGCGGGATTCGGGATCTCGGTCGGCAGGCCGGTATCCGGCACCGCTTCGTCGAGGTAGTCGCGGCTGTCGGCGGGCGCCGTCGGCAAGGCCAACGCGACGGGCGGGGGAGAGGCGATGGCCGAAGGTTCGGCCGAGACCAGCAACAGCGACACCAGCACCGCGTTCAAGCTCATGACACGCCTCCGTGACGGGAAGAACGGCATAGCTGCAATGCCGGTCCGACCTGGAAACGCGCAGGGGGTTCAGAGAGGGTTGCGTGACTCGTTTAGCTGGCGGTTACGTAGCCCGGCTAGAGCCCGAAGGGGCGAAAGCCGGGACCGCGAGGAGCTTCGCCATTGCACGTAGCCCGGCTAGAGCCCTTTGGCCGGCTTCGCCGTTAGACACCGCGCCTGCGGCGCTCAACCCGGGCTACATTAATCACAGGCCTGTCTGACGCTCCTCGCGTCCCGGGTATCGGCCGAAGGCCTCTACCCGGGCTATGTTGATCACAGCGGCTCGAGCCAGCCGTACTTGTCCGGCGTCGTGCCGTCGAACAGGCCGAAGAACAGTTGCTGGATGCGGCGCGTCACGTCGCCCGGCTTGCCGGTGCCGACGGCGCGACCGTCCACCGAACGGATCGGGGTGATTTCCGCCGCCGTGCCGCACATGAAGAGCTCGTCGCACAGGTAGAGGTATTCGCGCGGGATCTCGCGTTCGACCACCGGAATGCCGGCATCGCGCGCCAGCGTCATGATGGTGTTGCGGGTGATGCCGTTGAGCAGGGCGGCGCTGACGGGCGTGGTGTGCAGGGCGCCGTCGAACACGAGGAAGAGATTTTCGCCCGCGCCCTCCGACAGCAGGCCGGTGGAGGCCAGCGCGATGCCTTCGCCGAAACCGAGGCGGCGCGCTTCGCGCGCGATCAGCTGGCCGGAAAGATAATTGCCGCCGGCCTTGGCGCCTGCGGGAATCGTGTTCGGCGCGAAACGCTGCCAGCTCGATACGCAGGCATCGATGCCCGCTTCGATCACGTCGGCGCCGAGATAACGGCCCATGTTCCAGGCGGCGACCGCCACCGAGGTGGGGCAGTCGGCAGAGAGGCCGAAACCGCCGAGGTCGCGATAGGCGATCGGGCGCAGGTAGCACTGGCCCAGATCGTTCGCCTTGATCACGTCGCGGCAGGCCTGGTTGAGCTGCTCGAGCGTGTACGGAATCGGCATCTCGTAGATGCGCGCCGAATTGAACAAGCGCTTGTTGTGTTCGGTCAGGCGGAAGATCGCATGGCCCTTGCTCGTCTCGTAGCAGCGGATGCCTTCGAACACCGAAGAGCCGTAGTGCAGGCCGTGCGCCATCACATGCACGGTCGCGTCCTGCCAGCGCTTGATCTCGCCGTTGTGCCAGATATGGTCGGGATAGCGCATGGTCGTCGGCTCCGGGAAAACCGACATTTTACCCGAGGGAAAAGGGGGTCAGAGTACGTTTTTTCCTGACCTCGGCCACGGACGAATAGGCTCCAGCTCAAAAAACGTACTCTGACCCCCTCTTTCTCAGTAGCGGATCCACCAGCAGCCCGCCGAGGGCACGATGCGGAAGTAGGTGATGACCGAACCGGCATCGTCCTGGGCGCGGGTTTGATCGATGCGCATCAAGCGCGGGCCGGCGCTGCGACGCGGCGGTGGCGTCGGCAGGGCCGGGAACTCCTGCGCCAGGCTCTGTTCGGCCGAATTCGGTTCTTCCGGCGCCACCGGCAGCGTCGCCGGATCGGTCACGGGGCCGGGGAGATTCGGCGCATCGTCCGCGCGCGGCTCCCCGCGATCTTCCGACACCAGTTGCACGTCCATCAGCGGCTGTTCGCTGAAACGCGAAAGCCGGTCCATCAGCGCATACGCCTCGCGCGTACCGATGCCGGTCCACAGGTAATAGGACGCGAGCCGGTTGACGTCCTGCGCTTCCAGCGCGCCGCGTACGCCGTAGAGCAGGTCGTCGCGACTCAGCGCGCAGCTGCGCGCCGCCGCGACACTGCCGCCGCTTCCGACGACGGCGTTCGGCGAAGGGCGATCGATCGCCTGCATCTCATCGCAGTTGCGGTCGGTGAAGATCGCCTCGCCCTGCGCATTGACGCAGCGATGGATGCCCGATTGCGCCTTCGCCCGCCCGAGGCCGAAAGCGGCCAGGGCGAGCAGCAGAAACAGCAAGGCGAAAAGGCGAAGCATCCACCCAGATTAGCGCGCCCTCAGCGCAGGCGCGAGAGCACCGCCTCGGTGGGTTTGGCCAGGTTCAGCGTGTAGAAATGCAGCTCCGGCGCGCCGCCCGCGACCAGGCGTTCGCACATGCGTGCGACCAGGTCGGCGGCGAATTCGCGGATGCTGTCGGCGTCGTCGCCGAAGGCCGCCATGCGCTTGCCGATCCAGCGCGGGATCTCGGCGCCGCAGGCGTCGGAGAAACGCTTGAGCTGGCTGAAATTCGAGATCGGCATGATGCCCGGGATGATCGGCGCATCCACGCCCGCGCGCCGCGCCTGCTCGACGAAATGGAAATAGGCGTCGGCGTTGTAGAAATACTGCGTGATCGCCGCGTCGGCCCCGGCGTCCATCTTCGCCTTGAAATGCGCCAGGTCGGCCAGCGCGTCTTCGGCCTGCGGATGCATCTCCGGATAGCAGCCGACGTGGATGCGGAAATGATCGCCGTGTTCGGCGCGGATGAAGGACACCAGGTCGCAGGCGTAGCGCAGGTCGCCCATGCGCGCCATGCCCGAGGGCAGGTCGCCGCGCAGCGCGACCAGCTGCGTGCAGCCGAGCGCGCGGTACAGGCGCAGCAATTCGCGGATCTCCTCGCGCGTGCCGCCCATGCAGCTCAGGTGCGGCACGCTGTCGAAACCGTGCGTCTCGCGCAGTTCGCGCACGACGTCGGGCGTGTAGCTCAGGGTCGAACCGCCGGCGCCGAAGGTCACCGACACGAAATCCGGCGCGTGGGCCTTGAGCTTGCGGGCGGTGCGATCGAGCTGGATGCGCTGCTCGTCGGTCTTCGGCGGGTAGAACTCGAAACTGATCGGTGTCGTCATGGCGGGCGGGGCGGGAGCGTCAGGGGTAAATATATCTCTTATTCGCGATGAAAGGATATATGAAATATTTACGTGTGCAGGCGGCCCTTTCCCGTGACATCCTCCGCGCATGTCGTCCGGGGACCAAGACGCTGTCCCGGCCACGCTGCGCCAGCGTGCCGAGGACCTGAACGAGCGCGCGCTGCTCGGCGGCGTGTTCTACCTGTTGTCGTGGCTGATCGTGGCCTGGATCGGCGACGTCTGGCAGCGCAGCCCCCGACTGGTCGTGCTGGTCGCTTTGGCCTTCGTACTGCTGTGGATGCTGCGCCTGTTGATCCGTGCCGGGCTGCGCCGCGACCCGAGCCGGGCCGCCGCCAGCATGCGGCGGCAATGGACGGTGCTGCTGACCACGGCCGGCCTTTGGGGCTGGATCGCGGCCTGGTCCCTGCTCGAGCCCTCGCTGACGCGCGCGAACGCGGTGACCTTGCTGTCCACCATTTCGCTGGCGATGGCCTTCGCGCAGATCTTCTGCGTGAACCCACGACTTGCGCTGCTCGGCACCGGCCTCGTCTTCGTGCCGATGATCGCCGTCGTGCTGGTGCAGAACCGCGCGCCGGGAGTGGCCCTGGTGCTGACCTTGAACCTGCTCTATCTGGTCGCGGTGATCGGCCGCAGCCATCGCGAATACGAAAGCAAGCTCGCGCTCGACCAGCAACTGCGCGAGCAGCGCGACCGTTTCGCCGAACTCAGCCGCACTGATGCCTTGACCGGCGTGGCCAATCGCGGCCATTTCCAGCAGGGCCTGGCGGCCTGCATCGAAACCACCGTGCCGCTGGCCCTGCTGATCGCCGACCTCGATCATTTCAAGGCCATCAACGACCGTTACGGGCACACGGCTGGCGACCAGTGCCTGCGTCAGGTCGCCGCGATGATGCGGCAGTGCTTTCCCGGCGATGCCCTGGTGGCGCGCCTGGGCGGCGAGGAGTTCGGCGTGTTGCTGCGCGGCGAAGCGGCGTTCGAGAAGATGGCGGAAACCTTTCGCGAACAGGTCTCGCGCCTGCGCATCGGCACCAGCGACGGCGAACACGTCGCGCTGACGGTCAGCCTCGGACTAGCGCGTTTCCAACCGGAACGCCACGGCGACGGCGATGCCCTCTACGCCGCCGCCGATGCCGCGCTTTATCGCGCGAAACAAGCCGGCCGCAACCGCCTCGAACTGGCGTAGCCCGCTGTAGAGCGACGCAAGTCGCGACCGCTTTCGGCATCGAATCGTTCGCCCCTCACCCCAACCCTCTCCCCGTTGGCACGGGGAGAGGGGGCGGACATGCCATTGCCGGGTAGTCGGCATGGATCGCGATAGCAACCCCCTCTCCCCGCTACACGGGGAGAGGGCTGGGGTGAGGGGTTCACACATAGCCGCACCCACGCTTCATCGCAAACTCCCTCTCCCCGCTACACGGGGAGAGGGCTGGGGTGAGGGGTTCACACATAGCCGCACCCACGCGTCATCGCAAACTCCCGCTCCGCGTTACACGGGGAGAGGGTTGGGGTGAGGAGTTCACACATAGCCGCACCCACGCGTCATCGCAAACTCCCTCTCCCCGCTACACGGGGAGAGGGCTGGGGTGAGGGGCAAGAACTCTGAACCCGAAATCGGTAACCTGACGCGATGACCCGCATCGCCATGACCGATTTCGCGCGCCGCCGCCTGTTCCCGGGCGACGGACGCCGCACCGCCATCCAGGACATCTCGGCGGAACAGTTCGTCGAACGCCTGAACGCGGAAACACCGGAGCGAATCATCGAAGGTTATGCGCCTTTCTGCCGGCTGCATGCGCATCGCAACTGGACCTCGACGAAGTGTTCGGTGATCGCCATCGACGAAGCCAATCGCAACAGGCTGCGCAGCGCCTACGAAGCGCGTACGCCCGCCGAACTCGCGGTACTCGTGCGCTGGTTTGAAGGCATCGAACCGCCCGTGGCCAATTATCTTTTGCCGATCCTGTACGACCGCGCGCAACTGGCGAAGGAAGGCACGGTCATCGACGCCGATTGGGGCATCGTCGGTTGTCTGTACACGATGACGCCGGACGAGATCCCGATGGTGCCGATCACGATGCTGCGCAACGCCCTTGGCGTGGAAGAGGGCGGCAGCGGCGTAGCGATCGACCGCGCCGCCTACGC
>CAYWHO010000075.1:0-9425 GCA_964458195.1 uncultured Arenimonas sp. | reverse complement strand
CCCGCGATGCGCGGGGCTTTGTCGGAGCAGGGCAAGCCTACTGGCACTGCCTCCATCGCACAGGTACCTGCGAAGAGGCAGGAGGTTCGATCTGGATGCGGGAGAAGCGCAATTCCTCGTACTGGGTAAGGATGCGGCAGCTTTCCACGATCAAGGCTTCGTCTTTGCCATCGGTTTCTTTCACGCTGACCAGCAAGGTCGACTGCGTGGACCAGGCGGCGCTGCCCACTTGCGGAATGGCGCCGATCTGCTTGGCGGCCTCGGCGCGGCGAGCGGCTTTCTCTTCGACGCTGAGGTTTTCGACCTCGGCCATGGCCTTGGCGGTTTCCTGGATCTGGCGGAGGGTGGGATCCACCTGCGGCTTCGCCTTGTCGGAAGGCAGGTTGTCGGATGGCACGGACGCGCTGGAATCGGCCGTATCGTCCGCACCGGGCACGACCAGGAAAGTGGCGATACCGAGCAGCAGGCTCACCGCGACGCCTATCCACAGGCCTTTGCGCGTCTGCTCGGAGGCCTCCTTGCGTACGGTGTCGCGGATCGAGGCCGGCACGTAGCCACGGATCTTGGGCCACAGGGTCGCGCCGTCGATCAGTTCGACGTCCATCTTCCGTGCCAGGTCGCGTGCCATCCCCTCGACCGTTCCCAGGGTGACGAGAATGCCGTGGTCGGCTCCCTGCAATTGCACGCCGTTGCCGAAATCGCGGACGTTCGCCTCGCCGAGGCGGTAAGCGGTGCCGTGCTTGTAGCTCAGCAGGACCTTGTTATCGCCCCGCATGAGCAGGTATTCGGTGCCGCCATCGCCCGGTTGCCGTGACGCGGGCGCCTCCTTGTAGCCCTCGCGGTGCAGGGCTTCCAGGACCAGGCCGATGCATTCGCGCCACTTCAGCCCGGCCAAGGACTGGATGCCGGCTTCGCGTTCCGCGGCATGGCGCCGATGCAGGCCGAACCAGTAGCCGCTAGCCGCCAATCCCAGCACGGTGACCATGATCGCGAGCAGCCATCCTGACATGTCGCACTCCCGTTATTGCGATGCGTTCAAGCATAACGCGGACGGGTTGCGGCTGTGACCCGAAAAGCACAAAGCCCGGTCAGGCCGGGCTCTGCTTGAGACTTAGAAAGGCCCGCCAGCCGGAAGTCGTTAGGGGAGGGATCTGACGGCTTCGTTGCTGGCTGGCGGGCACAACCGCGCGGGTCAGGCCTTGGGGGCGACCGGCTTGGGGGCCTTGGGAAGGGTCTTGCGAGCGACCTTGCGCGCCTTCTTGGCCGGCGCCTTGGCCGCCTTCTTCGCGGGCAGCTTGCGCACGGTCGGAGCAGCGCCGCCGCGCTTGAGCTGGGTCGTCAGCGCGTCGACGCGATCGGTCAGCGCGACCAGTTCTTCTCGGCCGGGCACGCCCAGGCGGTGCAGGGCGCGCTGTACGCGTTCCTCGAACACCTTCTCGAGACGATCCCAGGTATCGGTAGCGCGCTCGCGCACCGAGCCGACGCGGTTCTCGACGGCGTCGCGCACGGCGTCGACGCGACCGGTCGCCAGCTTGCGGGTGTGCTGCTCGATGTTCATGCCTTCCTTCACCAGGGCTTCGAACAACTTGGAACCCTCGCCCTGGGCGCGGCTGAAGGCGCCGACGCCGGCGCTCCAGATCTGCTGCGCGGTACCGACGAGGGAACGGGAAATTTCTTCGGCACGAGCCTGCAGGTCGTTGGCGTTGGCCTTGCCGACAGCGGCTTTGCGACGGACGTTCTTCTTGAGTTTTGCCATGATGCTGTACCCCTCCGAATGAGCCGGGCGAATGCCCGTGTTTGGCGCAATTTGCAGCGCCTGTCTAGAGCATTCACACCATAGTCGCGGAAGTTCAGCGACGCTTGCTGGCCGGACGACGGTTGCGGTGGCGCCGTTGCACGAGGTCCTCGACCGAGTCGAGCGCGCGATGCAGTCGCGCGGTGGTTTCGGTATGGCGGGGCGGCTTGCCCAGGCCCTTCGCTACGGAGTAGTGCGGCGCGTCCAGGACTTCGTCGCGCAGCCTCAGCCCGTGGCGGGCGAATATCGGCCCGAGCTGCGCACGCCGGGACTTCAGGTCGTCGAGCGTGCGGCGGAAAGCATGTTCGCAGACGCGCTGTCGCGACGAATAGCTGAAGATGTTGGTGAAGAACATCTCGCCGTCGTCCTCGTTCGGTTCCAGCACGATCTGGTCGATTTCCGGGTATTGCTGCGCGTACTTGGCCAGGCCGACCTGCATGCGCGATTGCAGCAGGGTGCGGAAGGTCTGCGACAGCACCACCGGCAGGCCGCCTTGGGACAGCTTGTCCAGCCCTTCCGGGTGGCTGTGCGCGCGGCTGGCGTTGAACGGTACCAGCGGGTTGATGCCGATCATCAGGTCGACGCCGTGGTCGAGCACGACGGAAGCGTGCATGGTGCGGCGCAGGGCGCCATCGACGAAATGATGGCCGCGGATGTCCACCGGCGGGTACAGGCCGGGCAGTGCCGCACTGGCCTGCACGGCGCGCGAGATCGGCACGTCCTGCCAGCCCTCGCCACCGAAGCGCACGGCCTGGCCGGTGTCGATGTCCACCGCCACGACATAAAGCGGGCGTTCCAGTTCGCGGAAATCGTTGCTGCGTCCGTGACTGCTGAAAACTTTGCGCAGGAAGCTTTCGATCTCCGCATTGTTGAAGATGCCGGTGGGAATCAGACCGCCCAGGCGATTGACCACGGCGCTCAGATGCGCGCCGGTCGGATCGGTCAGCAGGTCGCGCCACCACTGATAGGCCAACATCGGCAGGTTCGCCGCCCTTCGGATGTATTCCATGAAGGCGGGCTGCAGGAATATCTCCGGGCGGAAGCGCGCTTCGTGGCTATCGCCGGTGATGAAGATGCGATACATCTCGGCCGTGCTGAGCCGGTTCGCCAGGCCGGCGGCGAGGAAGGCGCCGGAACTGACGCCCACGTAGATTTCCAGCCGGGTCAGATCGAGACCTTCTATCGCCTCGTCGAGCGCGCGCAGGGCGCCAAGCTCGTACATGCCGCCGATCGGCCCGCCTCCCGCGATGGCGAGGCCGATGCGGCCCTGGCTGCGGGGAGGCTTTCGCGCGGGTTGCAGAAGCAGCATGCTATTCGTGGAAGCGGAGGGCGCGGCGATTGTAGCCTGCGGACCCCAGCGGCGCGCCAGCCCCGGCCGCCGGAGCCTCGGGAGAGTTCACGCTTTGGATTCGGCACTGCGTTCGCGCCTGGCGAAACGGCTGGCCTGGCAACAGGCCTTGAACGATCCGGTCGCGGATCCGCGCAACCGCCTTCCTGTGCTGCGCCCGCTGCAGCAATGGCAGTCGAAGCGATTGACGTCGAGTTTCGCCGACATGCTCGCCGACCCGCGCATGCATCCCGCCGCCAGGTTCTTCCTTACCGACCTGTACGGGGATCGCGATTTCTCCGCGCGCGACCGCGATGCCGGCCGCATCCTGCCGCTGATGTCCAGGCTCCTGCCCGAGTCGCTGCTCAGGGCCGCGGTCGATGCAATCGAGCTGGCGGTATTGAGCCACGCCTTCGATCTGGCCATGGCCGACCGCCTGTCCCGGCGCAAGAAACCGGGCGCGCCCATCTCGGAAAAGGACTACGCAGAGGCTTATCGCGAGGTCGGTTGCCCGCGGTTGCGGCGTCGCCAGATCAGGCTGATCGGCCGGGTCGGCGCCGATCTGGATGCGGCGGTGAAGAAGCACGGCGTTCACCGCCTGCTTCGGGCCTCGCGGATTCCAGCGCAGTTGGCGGGCCTTTCCGAACTGCAGTCCTTCCTGGAGCGCGGATTCTCGGCCTTCGCCCAGTTGGGCGGTGCCGGCGAGTTTCTCGGCCGTATAGATCGCCAGGAAAGGGAAGTGTCGCGCCGGCTCTTCGCCGGCGAGCCCGATCCGTTCCGGGTCAGCTGAACTCTTCGTCCAGGTAACGATGGATCTCGCGTTCGACCGGACCTTTCAGGGCCATCAACAGGAACCCGAGCTGGGCGATGACGTGGATCTGACGGGCACCGACCTTGATCTGCCCGTCCACGCCGCTGCGGGAGAAGTGCAGGGTATTGCCTTCCCATTCGTGATCCATCGCGAATTTGCGTCCCAGCTGTTTGGCGATCTGCTCGACTTTTTCCCGGGCTTCGGCCTGGGGGAGCTTGTGGCTGCGCTTGATGTCGATCTGGGACATGGACGGGTCCGGGACAGGGAGCGCCCCATTCTGCCGGCTTTTGCCGTCCGCACCAATGGAGCCTATGCTAGATTCGCCAGCCGGAGGGCTCACGGATGCAGCTGAAATTCCCGAATGGCGAACACGACGATGTCGCCTTCGATCAGGGCGAGATCGCCGTGGGAAGCCGCGTACCGCACGGGATCAGCCTGAGCGGGCGTGGCCTTGCGCCCTTGCATGCGAGCTTCGTCGCCGATCGGCGCGGACTCTGGCTGCGCGTTCCGGCCGGCACGCCGGGCGTCCATCTCAATGCGCGCCCGGTCAAGCGCCTGGCGATGTTGCATGTCGGCGACCAGATATGCCTCGAACAGGTGCAGATGGTCATCGGCGAGGACAGCTCGCAGGTGATCGAGCGCAACATCCCGGCGTCGGCGCCGCCTGCCCTTGGCGAGGCGCAACGGGTCAGTGCGGTTCGCGTGGTCCTGCGAGGCGTCTCGGGCGCGCATTTCGGCCGTTGCTTCACCATGGTCGAGCCCAGGGTCGTCGGCCGCTCGGCCGGTTGCGACATCCGGATCGAAGACCCCGGCATGGCCGACCGGCACGCGCAGTTCGAGCTGCATGGCGATCGCGTCGTGCTGCGTTCGCTCAACCAGCAGGAAGGCGCCATCGTCAATGGCGTCTCGGTACGCGATGCGGTGCTGTCGCCGGGCGACCAGATCAGCTTCGACCAGCATCGTTTCATTCTCGAAGCGCCGGGATTGCCTTTGCGGGGACAGCAGATCGCCATCCGCAGCGGCAACGTCGCGCACACGCAGACGTTCCAGGCGGTGAAGGTGCCGGTCGCCGGCAACGCCCCGATCGCGCGACGCGAGGAACCCGAGCCGACCGAATCCGATCCCAGCGCGCTGTGGTGGTTGATCGCCGCGGCCGCGGTGCTCGCGGCGGCGCTTACGGCACTGCTGGTGTACTCGCCGAAACTCGGGGCTTGACGGTGCTCCGGCGCCAGCGCCAGTAGAGCCGCAGACCCAACAGCAGCGCCAGGATCGCCGCATAGATCAGCGGCTCGCGCAGGTCGGCTTTCACCAGCCAGAAGAAGTGCAGCACGGCCAGGATGCCGACGGCATAGACCGCCCGATGCAGCTGGCCCCAGCGCCTGCCGAGCCGCTTGATCCATCCTCGCGTGGACGTGATGGCCAGCGGCGTCAGCAGCAACCAGGCGAGGAAGCCCACCGTGATGAAGGGCCGTTTGACGATGTCTTCGAGGATTTGCGCCCAATAGCCGTTGAGATCCAGCACCACGTAGATCGTCAGGTGCAGGCAGGCATAGAAGAAGGCGTAAAGGCCCAGCAGACGCCGGAAGCGGATCGGCCAGGCCTGGTCGAGCACGCGTCGCAGCGGCGTCATCGCCAGCGACAGCAGCAGGAAACGCAGGGCCCAGTCGCCGGTGCGATGCGTGAGTTCCGCGACAGGGTCCGCACCGAGTGCATCGGCCAGCGTCGCGCGTACCATCAGCCACAGCGGCAACAGGGCCAGCAGGTGCGCACCGGTTTTCAGCCCGACCCAGCGCCAGTCGATCTTCTTCAGAACCACTTGCGCAAGTCCATTCCGCTGTAGAGCGAGGCGACCTGCGACGCATAGCCGTTGAAGGGGCGCGTCTCGATGCGTTCGGCGAACAGTTTGCTGGCGCTACCCGAAATGCGCCGCTCGGTTTTCTGGCTCCAGCGCGGGTGATCCACCGCCGGGTTCACGTTGGAGTAGAACCCGTACTCCTCCGGGGCCGAAACGTTCCAGGCGGTCGCCGGCATCTTCTGGGTGAACTCGATCTTCACGATCGACTTGATGCCTTTGAAGCCGTATTTCCACGGCACGACCAGACGCAACGGTGCGCCGTTCTGGTTCGGCAAGGTCTTGCCGTACATGCCGGTGGCGAGCAGGGTCAGCGGATGCATCGCTTCGTCGATGCGCAAACCTTCGCGATACGGCCAGTCCAGGACGCCGTACAACACGCCCGGCATCTGTCGGGGATCGGCCAGCGAGGTGAAAGCCACGTACTTGGCGCGCGACGTCGGTTTGAACTTGCGCAGGATTTCGCCCAGGGGCACGCCCAGCCATGGAATGACCATCGACCAGCCCTCGACACAGCGCATGCGGTAGATGCGTTCCTGGGCGCGCACGTCCTTGATCAGGTGCTCAAGATGGAAGCGGCCGGTCAGCTCGGCCTCCCCGGCGATCTCCACGATCCAGGGCGAAGGCCGCAGACTGCCGGCATATTTCGCCGGATCGGCCTTGCCGGTACCGAACTCGTAGAAGTTGTTGTAGCTGGAGGCGTCCTCGAATCGGGTTTGGACTTCACTGGTCCGGAACCCGTCCGGACTGTCCTTCGCCGGGCTGGCGACCGCCGGCGGGCCACCGGCATCGGCGTCCCTCGACCCGCAGCCGGCCAGGGCGACCAAGGGGGTGGCCAAGCCTGCCCGCAACAGCTTGCGCCGGGCGAGGTAGATGGACTCCGGAGTAATTTCGGAGGGGAGGATGTCCGAATCGTGTCTGTGGCTCATGGCTATCTCCGGAACAGGGCTAGGCGCTCGAAGGCGGGGGCGGGTATCCTGAATCCATAGAGGCGCTATCAAGGGAAAAGGATGCGCTTGCTCGGGGCCTTCGCATCGTCGGAAAGCATCGTCGCCTTGATGAACGCCGACGACGGGCGCTTTGTCGACGTCAACGATGCGTTCGAGCGTATCACCGGCTTCCGTCGCGAGGACGTGATCGGCAAGGTCCCGGTCGAGATCGGCCTGTGGCCGGACGCGCATTTTCGCGCCGAACTCTGGGACAGCCTTCGCGCGGTGCGACGTATCGTCGGCTGGCCCGCGCCTTTCCGCTGCGCCGACGGAACGACCCGACAGGGCGTGCTGAACGTCGAGATGCTTTCAACGCCGGAAGGCCCTCGGCTCTTCTGTCTGTTGCACGACAACGACGGCGAGGCAGGCAGGGGTCTGAGCGACCAGATCGACAGCGTTTATCGGCAATTGTTCTACGAGGCGACCCAGGGCATCTATCGCAGCCTGCCTGGCGGCGGCCTGCTCGACGTGAATCCAGCCTTCGCTCGCATGCTCGGTTACGACTCGCCGGCCGAAGCCGTACTGGCGTTCAGCACCAGCGCGCGCAACCTGTACGCCAACCCAGAAGCGGCCGACGAGATCTACCGCGAACTGCGCGAAACCGGGCGCCTCCAGCAATATCGGGCCCAGGTACGTCGCCGCGACGGCAGCCTGATCTGGGTCAGCGAGAACTCGCGGCTGGTCTGCGACCGGGAGGGCACGGCCCGCTTCTACGAAGGCTCGATGGAGGACATCACCGCGCAGGTCGAGGCCGAGCATGCGCTGACCCAGACCCAGGGCCTTTATCGAACCTTGCTCAACAACAGTCGTGACGGCGTCTTCCTCGTGCAACGGGGGAAAGTGCGTTTCGCCAATCGCGCCCTGACCGAAATGCTCGGTTACGATGGCGACGAAATCAGCGGCATGGACTACCTGAGCCTGGTCGATCCGGCCGATCGCGCCGCGCAGCAGGAACGACGCAACGCGCGCGAAGAAGGTTCGCGCGACCTGCAGCGGTTCGAGGTGCGCATGGTGCGCAAGGACGGCACGCGCATCCTCTGCGAAGTCCGCGCCGACGCGGTCGACTTCGAGGACGATATCGCCTCGACCGGCACCCTGCGCGACGTCACCGTCGAACGCCAGCGTCAGCGCGCGATCGAAGAGGCGGAACGGCGTTACCGCGAATTGTTCAACGACTCTCCCGCGGGCCTGTTCCGGAGCGCCCTCGATGGCAGCGTGATCGAACTGAACCTGGTCATGGCCCGCATGCTCGGCTATCCGGACGTCGCCACCGTGCGGGCTGAGGTCGGCAACATGCTGGATATCTATGCCGACCCGGCCGAACGCGATGTGCTGGTCCAACGCGCGCTGATGGACGGCAGTTTCAGCCAGTACGAATTGCAGGTTCGCATGCGCGATGGTGGAACCCGTTGGGTCAGCGCCAGCGTCCGGGTGGATCGCGACGAACAGGGGCGCCCCCTGTCCTTCACCGGCTCCGCCCTGGATGTGGACGAGCAGCACCGCATGCGCCAGGCCCTGCAGCGATCGGAGAGCCGCTACCGCACCCTGGTCGAGCACAGCAGTGTCGGCGTCTATCTGTCGAGCCGCAGCCGGCTCGATTACGTCAACCGGGCGCTGGCGAGCATGGTCGGCTATACCGAGGCGGAACTCGTCGGCAGGCCGTATACCGACCTGCTGGCGCCCGAAGTCCTGCCCAAGACCGCCGAGATGCACGCGCACCTGCGCGAAACCGGCGATATCCCGCGCGAGCACGAGACGATCTTCCTGCATCGCAACGGCCAGCGCGTTTACGTGCGCGTCAACATGCTGGCGATCGAGATCGATGGCGTTCGCCACACCACCGGCACCATCCTGGACATCAGCCGGCAGCGCGAGGCGGAATCGCGCCTGCGTTTCCACGCCACCCACGATCCGCTGACGGGCTTGCCGAATCGCGCGCTGTTCAACCGCAAGCTGGCCGACCGCCTGGCGCCGCCCGAAGGCAGCGAGGCCGAACCGTACTCCGTGATCTTCCTCGACCTGGACGGCTTCAAGTGGGTGAACGACAGCCTCGGCCACAGCGCCGGCGACAGGTTGCTGCTGGAAATCGCCCGCCGTCTGGAGAACGAGCTGGTGCAGGACGTGTTGATCGCGCGCTACGGCGGCGACGAGTTCACTCTGTTGCCCGAAGGCGCCTGCGACTACCAGCGCGCCGTCGCCATCGCCCGGCGGGTGCTGCGCCTGTTCGAGGAACCATTCGACGTGGCTGGCCAGCAGGTCTTCTCGGCCGCCAGTCTCGGCATCGTGCTGGGGCGCGCCGACTACGAGTCCCCGGACCAGGTACTGCGCGACGCCGATACCGCCATGTATCGCGCCAAGGCCGCCGGCAAATCGGGCTATGTCGTTTTCGACGAGACCATGCACGCCGAAGCGCGATCGCGCCTGCAGATGGAAACCGATTTCCGCCTCGCCTTCGAGCGCGGCGAATTCCTGCTCCACTACCAGCCCATCGTCGAGCTCGAGAGCGGAAGATTGATGGGCGCCGAGGCCCTCGTGCGCTGGCGGCATCCCAAGCGCGGGCTGATCGCCCCGGGCGAGTTCCTGCCGATGGCCGAAGAAACCGGCCTGATCAGCGAGCTCGACAGCTGGGTATTGCGCGAAGCCTGCCGCCA
>CAYWHO010000074.1:9116-9510 GCA_964458195.1 uncultured Arenimonas sp. | reverse complement strand
ACGTCGTACTGTTCCTGCGCGTACTGCTCGTCGGCCTGGAAGCGGATGGACTTGCCGAGGAACTCCTCCAGCTCGGCCACCGCCGACGACTCCTCGTCGGTGATCTTGCCGACCACCTTGGGCGAAGCGATGACGAGCAGTTGCAGCGCCTCGAACTGGCGCACCGCGCGGGTGATCTCGCGGAAGATCTCGTAGATCACCGTTTCCGCCGTCTTCAGGCTGCCGCGCCCGCCGCATTCGTGGCAGGGCTCGCACAACTGCCGCTCCAGACTCTCGGTGGTGCGCTTGCGCGTCATTTCGACCAGGCCCAGCGGCGAGAACTCGTAAACCGTGGTCTTGGCGTGGTCGCGCGACAAGGCCTTTTCGAGCGTGCGCAGCACCTGGCGCTTGTGCT
>CAYWHO010000074.1:0-9106 GCA_964458195.1 uncultured Arenimonas sp. | reverse complement strand
CGGTCATGTCGATGAAATCGATGATGATGATGCCGCCGAGGTTGCGCAGGCGCAGTTGCCGCGCGACCGACTGCGCCGCCTCGAGATTGGTGCGATACACCGTCTCCTCGAGATTGCGCTGGCCCAGGAAGGACCCGGTGTTCACGTCGACGGTCGTCATCGCCTCGGTCTGGTCCACGATCAGGTAACCGCCCGACTTCAGCGGCACTTCCTTCAGCAGGGCGCGCTGGATCTCGTCCTCCACGCCGTACAGGTCGAAGATCGGGCGCTCGCCAGAATAATGCTCCACCCGTTCCGCCAAATCGGGCATGAACTGCCCGGCGAAAGCGCGCAGGCGGTCGCAGGTCTCGCGCGAATCGACCCGCACCTTGTCCACGTCCTTGCGCATCAGGTCGCGGGCGGCGCGCAAGGGCAGCGACAGGTCTTCGTAGATGCGTTCGCCGACCTTGGCGCCGCTACCGGCCTCGCCGATGATGCGCCAGGCGCGGCGCAGGTACTCGACGTCCTCCGCCAATGCGTCGGGCGTCTGTCCTTCGGCGTTCGTGCGCACGATGTAGCCGACGCCGCTGCCGTCCACCAGCTCGGTCATCAGCGATTTCAGGCGGGCGCGCTCGCCCTCGTCCTCGATGCGGGCGGAAATGCCGATCACGCGCGAGTGCGGCAACAGCACCAGGTAGCGCGAAGGCACCGAAATCTGCGTGGTCAGGCGCGCGCCCTTGCTGCCGATCGGATCCTTCACCACCTGCACGACGATTTCCTGGCCTTCGTGCACCAGCGAAGTGATCGGCGGCGGCGGGCTCGGCGCGATCGCCTCCTCCCCCTCCCCGGATTGCGCCTGCGTCAGGCGCAGGATGTCCGAGGCATGCAGGAAGGCGGCGCGCTCGAGCCCTATCTCGACGAAGGCCGCCTGCATGCCGGGCATCACGCGCTGTACCCGGCCCTTGTAGACGTTGCTGACCACGCCGCGACGCGACGTGCGCTCGATGTGCAGCTCCTGCAGCATGCCGTTCTCGACCAGGGCGACCCGGGTCTCTCGCGGCGTGACGTTGATCAGTATTTCTTCGGACACGGGAATTCCGTTTCAAGAGGACGCGAAGATTCGGTGCAACGGATTCAAGGCATCAGGTCGAACTTGCGCAGCAATACGGCGGTTTCGTGCAAGGGCAGGCCCATCACCGCGGAATGACTGCCCGACAGATGCGAGACGAAAGCCGCGGCGCGGCCCTGGATGGCGTAGGCGCCGGCCTTGCCTCTGGCCTCGCCGCTGGCGAGGTAGGCGGCGATCTGCGCCTCGTCGAGCGCGGCGAAGCGGACTTCCGACACACTGAGCGCGTGCTCCTCGCGACCGGCGCTGACCAGCCAGACCGCGGTGATCACCTGGTGCGTACGGCCCGATAATTCGCGCAGCATGCGCGCCGCATCGGCGTCATCGGCCGGCTTGCCGTAAACCACATCGCCGAGCACGACTTCGGTGTCCGCGCCCAGCACGACGGCGCGAGGCGTGGCGAGGACCTTCAGCAGGCCGGCCCCGGCCTTTTCGCGCGCCACCCTGTTCACATAATCGGCCGGGGGCTCGCCCGGTTGACGCACCTCCGGGACATCCACGTCCAATCGTCCGTGTTCGACACCGATGAGGTTCAGGAGTTCATGCCGCCGGGGCGACTGGGAGGCGAGATAAAGCATGCCCGCAAGCATAGCCGCTGGCGCGGGCCGGCGGCAGCCGGAAGCGGGGTTCGTAGACCGCGCTCACGCTCACGGCGGAGCCTCGCTCAGCGGCGCCTCAGGCGCGATGGTAGGGATGGTTCGCGAGCAGGGAGCAGGCGCGGTAGAGCTGTTCGGCCACGAGCAGGCGCACCAGCATGTGCGGCAAGGTGAGCGGACCCAACGACCAGCGTTCGGGCGCGGCGGCCAGCACCTCGGCCGCATGCCCTTCCGGGCCGCCGATCAGCAAGGCCAGATCGCCGCCATGCTGACGCCAGGCTTCGAGCCGTTGCGCCAGTTGTTCGGACGACCAAGGCTTGCCGCGACCATCGAGCGCGATCACCTGGGCCTGCTTGGGAAACGCCGCCAGCACGCGCGATCCCTCGTCGGACGTCGCGCGCGCTGCATCACGGCCTTTTCCGCGCACGCCGGGCGCGATTTCGACCAGCTCCAGCGGGAGCCAGTGCGACAGTCGCTTCTGGTATTCGGCGAAACCTTCGGCCACCCAGGCGGGGGCACGTTCGCCGACGGCGATCAGGCGCGCTTTCATCGCGCGCGGTGCTTAGTCTTCCGGCGGCTGGTCGCCGACCGTCCACAGGCGCTCGAGCGCGTAGAACTCGCGCACGCGCGGCAACATCACATGCACGATCACGTCGCCGAGGTCCACCAGCACCCATTCGGCCTCGCGTTCGCCTTCGACGCCCAAGGGCATTACGCCGGCCTTCTTGGCGAACTTGACCACTTCGTCCGCGACCGATTTCACGTGGCGGGTCGAGGTACCGGACACGACCACAAGGAAGTCGGCGATGCTGGTCTTGCCGCGAACATCGATCTCGACCGCGTCCCTGGCTTTCATTTCCTCAAGCGCGGAATGCACCAGCTTCAGCAAGGTTTCCGGCGACGGCGCCGGGTCGGGCATCTTGGTCTTGATGACGTGGGCTTGCGTGGTCAAGGCGCTGTCTCGGAAACCCCTGCGGGCGGCGAGGACATTATATCCCCTGCGACCGGTAGAGCCCCTGCTCGCGTATGTATTCGGCCACCACGGGCGGCAGCCAGCCCAGGTCGCCTTCGCCCGCCGCCAGCGAGCGCCGGATGGCGGTCGCCGACTCCGGGCGCGGCGGAAGCACCAAGCGGTACAGCCCGCCGAATGCAGCCGAGCGCAGCGCTTGCGCATCCTGCGTCCAGCGTCCCGCGCAGACCGAGCGCAGGGGCTCGTCGAGCTGTCCGATCTCGTGACCGGGCCGGATCGCGACCACGAAGTGGGCCAGGCCGAACAGCTCCCGCCAATGATGCCAGCTGGCCAGGCCGCGAAACGAATCGGCGCCCAGCAACCAGGCCAAGGGCTGCTCGGGACCGATCTCGCGCCGGATTTCCTTCAAGGTATCGACGCTATAGGACGGGCCGTCGCGCTGCAGTTCGCGTTCGTCCACCCGGCAGAACGCCAGATCGCGCACGGCGAGGTGCAGCATCTGGCTGCGCTGGACCGCGCTTGCGCCGGTCGGCGGGCGATGCGGCGGATCGGCGGCGGGCAACAACAGCACGTCGGCCGACAAGGCGGCATGCGCGGCGGCGGCGACCGCGAGATGCCCGTTGTGCACCGGATCGAAGGTGCCGCCGTAGCAGATGCGCAACATCAGGCCAGCAGGCGTCTTGCCCGCGCATCGGCCATCGCCGCCAGCAGGCGCTCGAGGGCCAGCCAGGCATCGCCCGACTCGCGCCCCTTGGCGATGCGATCGATCCGTCCGGCTTCGCCGACGAAGGCTTCCCAGCGCGACGCCGGATGGCGATCGATGGCGCGCCGGTACATTGCCTGCTTGCTTTCCCAGATGCGCGCCTCGCGCATCGCGCCGGCGAGGTTGCCGCCGTCGTCCTTGATGCGCGCCAGCGCAGCGACGGACAGCAGTTCGCGCGCGATCATCGGCATCAGGCCGGCGACCTGTTCGCCCTCGCGGCGCAGCGAATGCAACATGCGTACGCTGCGCTGCGCGTCGCCCGACAGCGTCGCCTCGATCAGGCCGAACACGTCGAAGCGCGACGAATCGGCGATCAGCGACTGCATCGTCTTCGCATCGATGGCCTCGGCGCGCGCCGACGCATCGGCCGCCAGCAGCAAGGCGAGCTTGTCGATCTCCTGCGCCGCCGCCAGCAGGTTGCCTTCCACCCGCTCGGCCAGCAAGGCCAGCGCCGGCGGCGTCGCGCTCAATCCGCGCGCACGCAGGCGCTTTTGCAGCCACTCGTCCTGTTCGTGCGGCTTGATCGGCCAGACCGGCACGACATGCCCGGTCGCAGCGATCGCTTCGCTCCATTTGCCGGCATGCGCACGGCTCCAATCCTGCGCAGTGATCAGGAGCACGGTATCGGGTGGAGGATTCTGGCAATACGCCTGGATGGCTTCGCTGCCGTCGCGACCGGGCTTGCCGCTGGGAAGACGCAGATCGAACAAGCGACGCGACGCGAACAGGCTCAACGAAGCCAGGCCCATCGACAAGGTATTCCAGTCGAAACTGCCCTCGGCATCGAAGACTTCGCGCTCGCCGTAACCTTCCTCGCGTGCCCGGCGTCGCACCGCGTCGGCGCATTCGAGCACCAGCAGGGGCTCGCTGCCGGCGATGAGGTATACCGGCTTCAGCGGTTCGCCGGCGAGCTGCCTTTCCAGTCGGTCGGGCCGAAGCTCCATCAGCGCTTCGGGCGCAGCAGCACGTCCACGCGACGAAGGATCGCGGCTTCCATGTCGCGGCGCAGCTCCTTGCGGATCAGTTCCTGCTCCGCCGGGCTACCCGCCGACGCGTTCTGGTCGAAGGAATATTCGCGCGTCAGTTCGATGCGCTGCGGTTCGCCGAGCGGCTTCTCGTCGCTGCCCACCAGCACGAACTCGACGCGATAACGCGTGGCGTATTCGCGCACCTGGGCGAACTGGTCCACCGAAACGGGCGAGGTGTCCCAGGTCTGCGCCGACACCTTCAGCACCGTCGCGGCCTCGCCGCCAGCGGCGATCCGGTTGCCGCTGCGCTCGAGCGCACGCGTCAGGCCCAGGGCCAGCGGATCGTAGGGATCGCCCGTTTCCACCCGCATGGCGCCGTACTCGGCCGGTATCAGCAGCTGCGCGCGCGGATGGAACCCGCAGGCGCCGAGCGCCAGCACGAGGGCAAGAGCGGTGAGGATTCGACGCATGCATACTCCTAAGGGAAGGCCTTGCCGGGATCAGCCGCGAGGCTGGCCGGCGATCTTGCGCAATTCGCCCGCCATCGCCGTGAACACCGAAGCCCAGTCGCCGATGGCCGGCTGCCGGAACAGGCGCAGGCTCGGATACCAGGGACTGTCGGCGCGATCGAGCATCCAGCGGAACTCCGGTACGTATCTTAGCCCGATCCAGGCAGGGCGCCCCAGGGCGCCGGCCAGGTGGTTCACGACCGAATCGCAGCTCACCACCAGGTCCAGCCCTTGCATGATGGCGGCCGTGTCGAGGAAGGCATCGGCGCCAGCGTCGAACTCGTCGCCGAGCAACTGCACCTGCGCGCCGACCGGCACGCGCCCGAGCTGGTCCAGTCCGTGGTGCTTCTGCAAGCTGACCAGGCGCACGCCCGGCACATCGGCCAATGCCTGGAAATGCGTCAGCGGAATCGAACGGGCCGCATCGATCTTGCGCGCGGGGTTGCCCTGCCAGCAGATGCCGATGTTGAACGACGCCGGATCCAGCGCCGATGCCCAGCGCTGCACGCGCTCCGGTTCCGCCCTCAGGTAAGGGATGCCGGTCGGGATATCGTCCAGCCGGGTACCGAAGGCGTGCGGCAAGCTCCAGAGCGAGGCCTGGTAGTCGTATCGCGCCGGATCGTCGACCGTTTCGATGAACCGGATGCGCTCCGAACAGGAGGCGAGCAAGCGGAACAGGCTGCGCGGCCCCTGGAAGCTGATATCGGCACCCTGCTCCAGCATCGGCAGCAGGTAGCGGAAGAACATGATCGTGTCGCCGAACCCGTTCGGCTCGCTGAGCAGGAGGCGCTTGCCGGCCAAGGGTTCGCCAGCCCAGTAGGGAATCGGCTGAACCAGATGCGGGTTGCGTTCGCGCCAGTGTTGCTGGCTGGCTTCGTAGTCGGCCCATCCGGCGGCGTAATCGCCCTGCAGCAGGCGCGCGACGCCGCGGCGCTTGTAGGCTTCGCTATAGCCCGCTCGCAACTCGATGGCGCGATCGAAATCGGCCATGGCTTCCTCGAAGCGACGGCGGTCCATGAAGGCCATGCCGCGATTGACGATGGCCTCGGGATAGTCCGGTCGCAGCGCCAACGCTTTGCGATAGGCGGCCTCGGCTTCCTCCATGCCATCGAGATCGTGCAATGCGTTGCCGAGGTTGTTCCAGGCTTCGGCCATGCCGGGATCCAGGTCGAGCGCGCGGCGATAGTCCGCAACGGCCTCGTCGAGCTGCCGGGCTTCGTGGCGCACGACGCCGCGCGCGTTGAGCACGGTCGCATCGTTCGGCCGCAAGGCCAGGGCGCGATCGCAGTCGGCAACGGCCTCGTCGAAACGACGCAGATCGCGCAGCGCGCCGGCCCGGTTCAAGCGCGTGCCGGCGCGATCGGATGAAAGCGCCAGCGCATGATCGAAACTTGCCAGTGCGGCCTCCGGCAGCCCCAGTTCCTGCAGCACCAGTCCGCGGTTGTCGAGCGCATCCACGAGATCGGGGCGCAGTTTCAGCGCCCCGTCGTAGGCGGCCAGCGCCTCCTGCAAGCGACCCTGGCGGCGCAGCGCATTGCCGCGATTGTTCAGGGCCGCGACGTGGTCGGGCTTGATCGCGAGCGCGGCGTCGAAACCAGCCAAGGCCTCGGCCTCGCGACCGAGCCGCATCAAGGCATCGCCGCGGTTGTTCAGCGCTTCCACCAGGGCGGGCCGCAAGGCCAGCGCCGCATCGTAAGCGGCAACCGCCTCCTGCCAGCGCGACAGGCGCGACAAGGCGTTGCCGCGATTGCAGTGCGCTTCGGCCAGATCGGGACGGATCGCGACGGCGCGCTCGAAACAGGCGACCGCCTCGTCGAAACGGCCGAGCGCGTTCAGCGCATTGCCGCGGTTGTAATGCGCCACGGCCGATCCCGCATCCAGACGGGTGGCGAGATCCAACTGGCGCTCCGCGTCGGCAGCGTGTCCGCCCATCAGCAAGACGACGCCGAGCAGATGCACGACGTCGGAACGTCCGGGCTCGGTCAAGAGCATCTGGCGACAGGCGCGCTCGGCGGCGACGAGATCGCCGTTGCGCATCAGGCCGACGGCGGTTTCGATTGCAACTCCGGTGGTACTCATTTCGTTCGGTTCAGCCTGCGACGATGTTGACGATCTTGCCGGGCACGACGATGACCTTCTTCACCGTCTGCCCCTCGAGGAAACGCGCGACGTTCGGTTCCGCCAACGCCATGCGCTCGACCTCGTCCTTGCCGGCGCTCGCCGCGACTTCGATCGTGCCGCGCAGCTTGCCGTTCACCTGCACGGCCAGCGTCAGCGCATCGCGAACCAGGGCCGAAGGATCGGCCTTGGGGAAGGCGATGTCTTCGATCGTCGCTTCGGCATGGCCGAGCAGTTGCCAAAGCGCATGCGAGGTATGCGGGATGATCGGGTTCAGCAACAGGGTCACCGCTTCCAGCGCTTCCTGGCGCAGGGCCCGGGCGTTGTCGCCGGCCTCGTCGTACTTGCCGAGCGCGTTCAGCAGTTCCATCACCGCGGCGATGGCGGTGTTGAAGGTGTAGCGACGCGCGTAGTCGTCGCCGACCTTCTGGATGGTCTCGTGCAACTGCCGGCGCAGGGTCTTGCCGTTCGCCGACAGCGCCGCGACGTCGAGTGCGGGCGGAACACCGTCCGCCGCGTGGCGCCAGGCCTGCGCCCAGAGGCGACGCAGGAAGCGCGACATGCCCTCCACGCCGGACTCGTTCCAGTCCAGCGACTGCTCGGGCGGCGCGGCGAACATCGAGAACAGGCGCACCGTGTCGGCGCCGTAGCGTTCGATCATGATCTGCGGATCGACGCCGTTGTTCTTCGACTTCGACATCTTCTCGGTGCCGCCAATCTGCACCGGCAGTCCATCGGCCGCGAGCCTGGCGCCAAGGATGCGGCCGCGTTCATCGCGCTCGATCTCGACATCGGCCGGATTGAACCAGTCCTTGCCGCCATTCGCCGCTTCGCGGAAGAAGGTTTCGGCCACGACCATGCCCTGGCACAGCAGGTTGGTCGCGGGTTCGTCGGTCTGCACCAGGCCGGCATCGCGCATCAGCTTGTGGAAGAAGCGGAAATACAGCAGGTGCAAAATCGCGTGTTCGATGCCGCCGACGTACTGGTCGACCGGCAGCCAGTAGTTCGCGCGTTCGTCGACCAGATCGGTCGCGCCGGGCGAGGTGTAGCGCGCGTAGTACCAGCTCGATTCCATGAAGGTGTCGAAGGTGTCGGTCTCGCGCTCGGCCGCGCCGCCGCAGTTCGGACAGGTAGTCTTGCGCCAGTCCGGATCGGCCTTGATCGGCGACTTCACGCCCGAGAACGCGACGTCTTCCGGCAACACCACCGGCAGCTGGTCTTCCGGCACCGGCACCGCCTCGCAGGTCGGGCAGTAGATGATCGGGATCGGGCAGCCCCAATAACGCTGGCGGCTGACGCCCCAGTCGCGCAGGCGATAGTTGACCTTGCGCGCGCCGGCCTTGCACTTCTCGAGACGCTCGGCGATGGCCTTGAAGCTCTGCGCGAAGGTCATGCCGTCGTAGGCGCCGGAATTGAGCAGCAGGCCGTGTTCGGTGTAAGCCGCAGCCTGCACGTCGATGTCGCCGCCATCGAGCGGACGGATCACCTGCTTGATCGGCAGACCGTACTTGGTCGCGAATTCGTGGTCGCGTTCGTCATGGCCGGGCACGGCCATCACCGCGCCGGTGCCGTAACCCATCAGCACGAAGTTCGCGACCCACACCGGTACGCGTTCGCCGCTGATCGGATGCACCGCGTGGACACCCGTCGCGACGCCGCGCTTCTCCTGCGTCTCCAGCGCCGCTTCGGCGGTCGCGCCATGGCGGCATTCCTCGATGAAGGCGGCCAGTTCGGGATTGGCCTGCGCCGCCTGGATCGCCAGCGGATGTTCGGCCGCGACCGAGACGAAGGTGACGCCCATCAGCGTGTCGGGGCGCGTGGTGTAGACGCGCAATGGCGCTCCGCCGTCCACACCGAAGTCGATCTCCAGGCCTTCCGAACGCCCGATCCAGTTGCGCTGCATGGTCTTGACCGCGTCCGGCCAGCCCGGCAGACGATCCAGTTCGTTCAGCAGTTCCTCGGCATAGGCAGTGATCCTGAAAAACCACTGCGGAATCTCGCGGCGTTCGACGACCGCGCCCGAGCGCCAGCCGCGGCCGTCGATGACCTGCTCGTTGGCAAGCACGGTCTCGTCCAC
>CAYWHO010000073.1:0-9558 GCA_964458195.1 uncultured Arenimonas sp. | reverse complement strand
CACGGCCGCGCCGACAAAGGGACCGATCCAGGCGTAGGCCAGCACACTCGGCGCGTTCGGGTTGTTCAGCGTGTGCTGCATCACGCCGTTGGCGTCGGGCACGTGGCTCACGCCGAAGATCACCTTCATCGACAGCGGCAGCGCCATCGAGAACCCGATGAACGAGCCGAAAGTGACGATGTACAGGGCCGTCATCGACCAGGTGTGCTTGTCGCGGAAGATGGCGAACTGCCTGGCGATGTTCTCCTTCATGGCGCCGAACGCCGCCAGCTTCATCATCAGCAGCGCCGCGATGATGTCCAGTGGCACGGCCACCCACATGTTGATGAGGCCGAGCCCGGTGGGCTTGGGCAGGTAGATGTAGAGGATGGCGATCGAGGGCAGGAAGGCCAGCGTGTACAGGTAGGTGATCTTGGCGAACGCGATGATCGGGCTACCGGTGGCCGGCGATACCGTCTTGAGGTTGTTCATGCCCCACCAGCAGGCGATGGACAGCGGCACCAGCGACAGCACCCAGGCAAAACCCGCGTTCTGGATCCAGGTCGGCGTACCGGCGGCGATCTTGCCGAAGATCCAGCCGCTGTCCTTCATCAACGTCATCGGCTCTCCGCCCAGGCTGCCGAAGATGCCCACGGTCATGACCAGCGGGACGACGACCTGCATGGTGGTGACGCCGAAGTTGCCGATGCCGGCGTTCAGGCCTAGTGCCGTGCCTTGCAGGCGCTTGGGAAAGAAGGTGCTGATGTTCGACATCGAGCTGGCGAAGTTGCCGCCGCCGACGCCGCACCAAAGCGCCATCAGCTGGAACGACCACAACGGCCACTCCGGGTGCTGCAGCACGATGCCGGTGCCGATGGCTGGCGCCAGCAGCATCGCGGTGGTCAGGAAGATGGTGTTGCGCCCGCCGGCCAGCCGTACCAGGAACGACGCCGGGATGCGCATGGTCGCGCCGGAGATACCGGCGATCGCGGTCAGCGTGAAAAGCTCGTCCTGGGTGAAGGGAAACCCCAGGTTGAGCATCTGCACGCTGATGATGCCCCACATGCCCCAGACGGCGAAGCCGCACAACAGTGCCGGAATCGACAACCAGAGGTTGCGATAGGCGACCCGCTTGCCGGTCGAGGACCAGAACGCTTCGTCTTCCACGTCCCAGGTGTCGATCTGCGCCCGTTGGCGCGGGGTGGACGGCGGCGCCGCCCCCACGGCAGGCATCGCCTGTTTTTCCGGTGCATTCATCGCGTCCTCCCCAAGGCAGCGCCATCGCGCCTTCTTCCGATGACCGCATTGTTGGCGCAACCGGCGCCCGCGCGCCTTGACTTCAGTCAATCCCTGCCCAACCTGGCGAGTCCGCCGACCAGGTCCCGGGCTCCGGCCGGGGCCGACCACGCGACGCGCTCGACGACCGTCCTCACTCGGCCAGCAGCTTTCTCGCCTGCCCCTGCAGCGCGAGATAGCCACGTTCCCACTCGCCGCCTCGGGGCGTCGCATAGGCCAGTTGACGCAGCAGCGCTTCCATCGCGGCGACGCGCGCCTGCAAGGCATCGGCCAAGCTTGCGTCGACCAGTTCGACCTTGCGGTCCTGGCAGACGCCGATGCACGGTTGGGGTCCGTCTAGGCGCCCGCAGCCGATGCACTGCCAGGCCGTAACGCGGCGAGTCACGGGCAAGCCCCGCGAATTCAGTGGTGCTCGCTGCGCGCAGTCGATCCGTCGACGCGCGGCGCGGCCGCGATCTGCACATGCGCGCGCAACTCGCGCTGACCGCGCAGCGAGTTCGAAACCAGGCAGATCTGCTCGGCCCGGTGCAGCGCACGCTCCGCCTGGACCGGATCGCAGCCTTGCGGCACTTCCAGGTGCGCGTCGAGGAAGAAGCGGGTGAAGTACGCCGCGTCTCCCGCGCGTTCCAGCACCCCATCGACCTCGCAGCGCAGCTGCAGCCAAGGCAGGCGTGCAGCGCGTGCGACGGCGCGGAAACTCAGCACGAAACAGTCGGCGACTGCGCCGACCAGCAGGGTTTCGGGAGACCAGCGGTTGCCCGGGCCATCGAACTCGATCGGCGGCTGCGTCGGCAGCGGCTGCAGACCGATGCTGGAGAGCAGCACCTCGCCCTCCGGCGAGGCGCTCGAACCGACGCGGTACCGATGCGGATAGGCCTTCATGCGCAACCTCCGCAACAACCGCCGACGTCCTGCTCGAATTCCGACTCGAGCACGGACTCGCAACCGGATTCGCGAAGCGCGTTGGCCACTTGATCCGCCGTGATCGCGCCGTTGATGCGCAGGGCGCCGTTCAGGCTGTCCACGCGAAGTTGGGCCAGGGCATCGTAGCGGCGCAGCACCGTCAGGATCGCAACAGCCTGATCTTCGCTGACGGCGCCAAAACTGGTGAAACGCATGGCGGCTCCTTTTGGGCGGGGACTGGCCCCTACCATGCCGGCATCGGTCGGGCCGGGCCTTGACCCTGGTCAAGCCGGCAGGCGATCGCCCGGCGCACGCCCGCGTCGCTTGCGACTGTCGCGCACGTCCACCTCGAAATCGATCCGCAAGGACGCGCCGTCGTCTGCGTCCGGATACAATCCCAAGGCATCCCGTCGCGGCAGGGTATCGGCATAAGCGCGCAAGGTCGGCAAGGGCAGTACGCAGCGCCAGACACCATCCGCCGAAAAATCGAGCGTCGCGCCCACGCAAAGGTCGAGGACGAACAGCGACCGGCCACGCAGGCGCGCCTGCAGCCGCAACGTATCGCCAACGAGCAGTCGGGTCAGCTCGTCTTCGTCCACGCGCAGGCGCAGGGCATCCGGCTGCAATTGCGCCTTCATGGCGCGCCGCCGTGCTCGCCGCAAAGCGAGCAGCCCTCGCTCCAGACGCTGTCGCCGTCGGCGTAATGCTCCTGCTTCCATATCGGCGCGCGATGCTTCACCGCCTCGATGATGGCGCGGCAAGCGCGGAAGGCCTCGTCGCGATGCGGCGTACCCACGGCCACGACCACGGCGATGTCGCCGACGGCAAGACGACCCTTGGCGTGCGATACGTGCGCCTTCAACCGGCCGCCGACTTGCCCCTGCGCTTCATCCACGGCCTGGCCGAAGACCGCCAGGGCGAGCGCGTCGAACATGTCGTAGCTGACCCCGACCACATCGCGATCGAGATTCCGGCCCCGCACCTTGCCGACGAACATCGCGTAGCCGCCGAAACCCGGATCGGAAACGAACTCGAGCGCGGCGGCCGCATCGAGACGATCGGCGGCGATGTCCACGACGGCGCACTGTCGGAACTGGATGGCCGTATCCATCTCAGCCCCCGCTCACGGGCGGCAACACCGCCATCGGCCCATTCGCCGGCAGCGCATCGCTGTCGCGAAGCACCGCCGATTCGCTGGCGAACGCCGAACAAGCCAGCAGGCCGGGCCGGAAGCCGGACCAGTTCGTCCGCGCGTAGTCGGCCAACGCCTCGCGCAAATCGGCGACGCGAGCGCCTTCCGGCAGATCGAGCTCCAGCTGCGCCTGCGGCTGCAGGTCGCGGAAGGCGCCGAACAAATTCACGACCACTTTCATGCCGATTGCTCCCCCAACATCAGATTCATTTCGTGACCCAAGGCGTACACCTCGACTTCGCTCCCGGCCGGCAGGAACTCCTCCGCTTCCGGCAAACTGGCCCAGGCGTTTGCCGCCAACAACGGCTGCGTGCGGAAGGATTCCTGTCCGCGCAACAGCCCCACCGACCAGCGACCGTCCGCCGACAATTGCAGGCGCGCCTTTTGCTTGAGACGAAAACCGGGCTTCTTGCGCACCTCGTGCGCCAGCGGCAACCGCCAACCGCGCTCTTCCGGCAAGCCCAGCTGCACGCGCAAGGCCGCTTCGACGAAGAAACGCAGGCCGACCGCCGCCGACACCGGATTGCCGGGCAAGCCGAAATACAAGGGGCCTTCGCGAAGACGGGCGAACAACAACGGTTTGCCGGGGCGCATCGCCAGCTTGTGGAACAGAATCTGCGCACCGATCGATTGCAGCGCCGGCGGCACGAAATCGTAGCGCCCCATGGAAACGGCGCCGGTGCTGAGCACCAGCTCGGCGCCGGCACGCAGAGCGCGCTGCACGGCGGCGAGGAATGTCTCCGGCTCGTCCGGCACGGTTTCCTGCCAGACCACATCGGCGCCGGCGGCAGCCAGGCGCAAGGCCAGGAACACCCCGTTGGAATTGCGGATCTGCCCTGGCCGCAAAGCTTGCGTCGGGTCGTCCACGAGCTCGCGACCGGTACACAACACGGCCACTCGCGGCCGCCGCACCACCTCGAGCGTGGCGAAGCCCAGGCCGGCCGCCAGCAGCGCGTGCGAGGGCGTCAGCCAGCTGCCTGCACGCAGGGCCACTTCGCCACGGGAGATGTCTTCGCCGGCACGGCGCACATGCTGGCCGGCCACGACATCGGCCGAAAGACGAATATGCGACGGCCGCTGCATCCCGTCGCGCGCCAGCACCTCGATCTGCTCGATCGGCACGACCGCATCCAGACCGTCCGGCAGTCGCGCCCCGGTCATGATTTCCCATGCACCCTGTCCGTCGGCCGACGAAGCGGCATCGCCCGCGGCCTGTTCGCCCTGCACGATGAATTCTGCGCCCGCGCGCAAGGTCGAGCCGGCGCAGCGCAGCGCGAAGCCGTCCATCGCCGAATTGTCGAAGGGCGGCAGATCGACCGGACTCATCGTCGTCCGGGCCAGGACGCGCCCCGCACAATCACGCAGGAGAACATGTTCGCTCTCGAGACAGGCGCATTGCGCCCGCACGATGGCCTGGGCTTCCTGCACCGGAATCATGCGGAAATACTCATGGAAGAAACGGGCATGGTTCAGCCTCCGATCGCGGCGAGGTGCGGAGTCATGCCGGTTTCGCCGCGGTGCAGGCCGTGTCCGAGCGCCTTCAGGCCCAGCTGGCTGATCAGGCTGGCTTGCAGTTCGTCGGCTTGCTCGTCCGAGCGCAACAACGGCCGCAGGGGAATGCCGACGTTGCCGAACAGGCACAAGCGCAAGTCGCCGGTGGCGGTGATCCGCAACCGGTTGCATCCGGCGCAGAAATCGCGCGAGTACGGCGCGATGATGCCGATGCGACCAGCATAGTCGGGATGACGGTATTCGCGTGCAGGGCCGGCATCGTCGGCGCGCGGCAACTCGCTCCAGCCGTGCGCGCGCAGCCGCTGTTCGAGCGCTTCGGCCCGCAGATGGTGTTTCTCGAAATAGGCTCGGTTGGTTCCGGTCTGCATCAACTCGATGAAACGCAACGCGACCGGGCGTTCGCGCAGGTAGTCGAGAAAGGCAGGCAACTGGTCGTCATTGAGATCGCGCAGCCAGACGGCGTTGAGCTTGACCGCGGACAGGCCAAGCGCGAGTGCGCGCTCGACGCCAGCGAGGATATCGGGCAATCGGTCGTGGCCGGTGATGCGGGCGAAACGCTCGCGATCGAGCGCGTCCACGCTGATGTTGATCGAGGTCAGGCCGGCGGCCTTCCACTCGTCGATGCGACGGCGCAGCAGCACGCCGTTGGTGGTCATCGCCACCTTCTGTACGCCAGGCATGGCGGCGGCATCGGAAATGATCTCGGTGAGGTCGCGACGCAGGCTCGGCTCGCCGCCCGTCAGGCGCAGCTTGCGCATGCCAACCGCGGAAAAAGCCCGCAACAGCCGGGCGATTTCCTCACGACGCAGCGGCGCTTCGATGCCGGCGCGCGGCTGGTAGCCGTTCGGCAGGCAGTAGCTGCACCGGAAGTTGCAGGCTTCGATGATGGACAAACGCAGGTACGGGAAACGCCGCCCGAAGCGGTCGGCCAGCACAGGCATCGATGTCGCTCCTTTCCAAGACAGGGAGGCCGCCGCGTTTCCGCGATGACCCGGTGGCCGAGGCCACAGTCGCCGGTTCACTCCCGAGGGAGACAGATCCGGCGACTCGGAGTCGCGCCCGGCCTTCGCCGGAGCACACAGGCAGTCTAAAGCATCGGACGGGCGTCGCCTTGACGTCGGTCAAGCCCGCATCGACAAGCCGGACGGCGTCGCGCGTCGAGCCCGTCCAAGAACGGCGCGGTGGCCAGGAGCGCAGCCGAACGCGACTAGCGTCGGACAGGGCCATTCAGCGGCGCCGGGAGCGGCGCCGGTCGCTCGCGACTTGCATCAGATCGCTGACCGGTCATGATGACGGCATGACAAAGCGCCCCTTGCGCTGGCTGTGGCTGTGCTGCGGCTGCGCCTCGCTGCTGCTCGGCGCCATCGGCCTGCTGCTGCCCCTGCTGCCGACCGTGCCTTTCGTCCTGCTGGCCGCTTATTGCTTCAGCCGCGGCAGCCGACGCTGGGAGCGCTGGATGCTCGATCATCCCAGGCTCGGCCCGATCATCAAGGATTGGCGTCAGTACCACGCGGTACCGCTGCGCGCGAAGCAGCTCGCCACCGCGATGATGACCGGCAGTTCGATCCTGGCCTGGTGGTTCCTGCCGGCGCGCGTGGGCTGGATTCCCGGCGCCTGCTGCCTGCTGGTCGCGCTCTGGCTCTGGTATCTGCCCACCCGCGAGAAGATCGTCCGGCCGGAATGAGGCGCGACGATTGGGCAGGTCCTGCGCCCATGCCAGAATGCCGCATGGCCGACACCCCCGCTACCCGCTCGCTGCCCGTGCTGGAAGGCGCGCGCCTGCGCCTGCGCGCGTTTCGCGACGACGATGCCGATGCGCTGTTCTCCATCTACAGCGATCCCCGCGTGATGCGCTACTGGAGTTTTCCCGCCTGGACCGAGCGCCGGCAGGCGGAGGAAAAACTGGCCCTGATCGCGAAGCAGACGCGTGAAACCGACATCCATCCCTGGGCGATCGCCGATGGACAGGACGACGGCCTGATCGGCGGCGTGACCCTGTTCGCCATCGACCGGATCAATCGCCGCGGCGAAATCGGCTACAACCTGCATCCCGACCGTCAGGGTCAGGGACTGGCGAACGAGGCGGTGCGGCTCGCGCTCGCCTACGCTTTCGGCGAACTCGGGCTGGAACGCATCGAGGCCGATATCGATCCGCGCAATGAGGCTTCCTGCCGTTTCGTCGAAAAGCTTGGCTTCGTGCGCGAAGGCCTGCTGCGCCGGCGCTGGCGCGTCGCCGATGAAGTCTGCGACACGGCGCTGTACGGATTGTTGCGCGAGGAGTACGCCGCGTGAGTACGCAAGACGCGATCGACGCGGCGGTGCAGGCCTTGCGCCGTGGCGAGGTAATCGGCCTGCCGACCGAGACGGTGTACGGCCTGGCCGCCGATGCGAGCAATGCCGCGGCGGTGCGTCGCATCTTCGCCATCAAGGGCCGCCCGGCCGATCATCCGCTGATCGTGCATATCGCCGATGCCGACGAACTGCCGCGCTGGGCAGTCGATATTCCCTTGAACGCGCGTCGCCTCGCCGATGCCTTCTGGCCCGGCCCCCTGACCCTGATCCTGCGCAAGCAGGCCACGGTGCCGGAGGTCGTGACCGGCGGTCAGGATACGGTCGGCCTGCGTTGCCCCGCGCATCCGCTGGCGCGCGAACTGCTGCGCCGCTTCGGCGGCGGCGTCGCCGCGCCGTCGGCGAACCGCTTCGGACGCATCTCGCCGACCTCGGCGCAGCATGTGCGCGACGAATTCGGCGAGGCGGTGCCGCTGGTGCTCGACGGCGGCGACAGCGATGTCGGCATCGAAAGCACCATCGTCGATCTTTCCGGCGAAACGCCGCGCATCCTGCGACCGGGCGGAATTTCCCGTGCGCAGATCGAGCAGGTCATCGGCGAGGTGGCGATGGGCGGGCATGCGCATAGTCCACGCGCCTCCGGCACCCTGGAGGCGCATTACGCACCGCGCACGCCGATGTTGCTGCTGGCACGCGATGCGCTCGAACGCGAGGCCGACCAGCAACGCGCATTCGGAAAACGCGTCGGCCTGCTTTGCATCGGCGCCTTGCCCGAAGGCGGCGATGGCCTGGCCTTGCCCGGCGAAGCGCGCGCCTATGCGCACGGCCTGTACGCGGCCCTGCGCGAACTCGATCGCCGCGGTGACAACCTGCTGCTGGTCGAGCGTCCGCCCGAAGCCGAAGCCTGGCTGGCCGTGCACGACCGCCTGCGTCGCGCCGCGGCGGGCGCCAGTCCGGACGACGACGCCCCGTGAATTCGCCGGCCGAACAGGTCTCCTCGCATGTCTCTCGCTGGATTTCGGCCCTGCCCGATGCGCTGACTTCGCTGGCCTACCTGGTGACCTGGTTTTCGCCGCTGTTGTGGAAAGCCGACGCGGTGAAATTCCTGATGCTGGTGATGCTGCTCGAATTCCTCGTCGTGCATTCGGGCGCCTTCATCGGCGCGATCGTCCTGTCCGACAAGGCCAGCCGTCGCGCCAAGACCCTGGCGGTGCTCGGTTTCGGCAGCTTCTACATGCTGTTCGCCGGCGCCTTCTCGCTCGCCTTCGACAGTTGGTGGCCGGTGCTGACTTTCGGCTGGTTGCTCGCCGCGAAGTTCGCGATGATCTGGCTCGCGCCCGTGGCGAAAACCGAAGAGGCGCAACGCCAGATGACGCTGTGGGCGTTTTCTGTAGCCGCGTATCTGGGCGCCGTGTTCCTGGGCGTGATCATGCCGCTGCCGCGCTTCGGACTGGAGGCCGATGTCGTGGCGCAATTGCACTTGCCCGGCAGCGGGCAGTGGATCGAGAAACCGCATACTGTCATCGCCGGCGGCTTCGTGTATTTCGGCCTGCTGGCCTGGATGAAATTCAAGTACCGGCCCGAGTGGGCCCGAACCATGCGGAGCGGGCGCCGGGCCTGAGGCGTTGCGCATCGCCCGCCCGGAAGCTGGCATTCGCACAAAGAAAAACCCCGGCGCAAGGCCGGGGTTCCTGTCGCAATGCTGTCGGCGCGTTTTACTTCGCGGCCATCAGCGCCAGCGTCGTGTCCAGCATGCGGTTGGAGAAGCCCCACTCGTTGTCGTACCACGAGCAGACCTTCACCAGCGTGCCTTCCATCACCTGGGTGAGCGTGCTGTCGTAGATCGAACTGCGCGGGTCGTGGTTGAAGTCGACCGATACCAGCGGCTGGCTGTTGAAACCGAGCACGCCCTTGAGCGCGCCTTCGCTGGCTTCGCGGATGGCGGCGTCGATTTCGTCCTTGTTGGTGGCGCGGGCGGCGACGAAGCTCAGGTCGACGACCGAGACGTTGATGGTCGGCACGCGCATCGAGAAACCGGTCAGCTTGCCGTTGAGCTCCGGCAGCACCAGGCCGACCGCGGCGGCGGCGCCGGTCTTGGTCGGGATCTGCGACATGGTCGCGCTGCGGGCGCGGCGCAGGTCGCTGTGGTAAACGTCGGTCAGCACCTGGTCGTTGGTGTAGGCGTGAATCGTCGTCATCAGGCCGTGCACGATGCCGATCTTCTCGTGCAGCACCTTGGCCAGCGGCGCCAGGCAGTTGGTCGTGCACGAGGCGTTCGAGATGACGGTGTCCGAGGCCTTCAACGTGCCGTGGTTGACGCCGAACACGATGGTGTTGTCCACGTCGTTGCCGCCGGGCGCGGAGATGATCACCTTCTTGGCGCCGGC
>CAYWHO010000072.1:0-9614 GCA_964458195.1 uncultured Arenimonas sp. | reverse complement strand
AAGGATCGGCAGGGCAGCCAAAGCGTTCCATCGCCCTCAGGGTCCCAGCACCGCCCTGCCGTGCTGCACATGCTCCATGCCGGGCGTCATTTATTGGCTACTTATTGCCGAATCGGCCCGGATTCCCGGCTGTCGTGCCGCGGGTGCGCGGCTTCAGGCGGCGCCGGGCGAGGCCGTGTAGACTGGCGCCGTTGCCTGCGGCAACCGCGCGCTCGCCAGCACCCCTGTCGCCCGCCTGCTCCCGTCATGCTTCGCGCCCCTGGGCGCGATGCCTCCTCCGGAGCAGCCATGCCGGGCTATACCACCCGAAATCTCGTACTCAACGTCGGCGGCCAGCCCTACCGGCTGCGCGTGCTCAGCGACATCCGCCAGTACGCCGACCCCGACCATCACAGCGCCAGACTCGGCATCTCGTCGGCGCAATGGAGCCTGTTCGGCCAGGTCTGGCCGGCGTGGCGCCTGCTCGCACAGGCGATGAGCGAATTCGATATCGCCGGCAAGCGCATCCTCGAACTGGGTTGCGGCATCGGACTGGCCAGCCTCGTGCTGCAACGTCGCGGCGCCGACGTCGTCGCTTCCGACGTGCACCCGCTGACCGAAACTTTCCTCGCCTACAACGCCGCGCTGAACGAGCTGCCCGCCCTGCACTATCGGCAGATGCGCTGGGACGTACCGCTGCCCACGCTCGGCCGTTTCGACCTCATCATCGCCAGCGACGTGCTCTACGAGCGGCATCACGCCGAGTTGCTGTGCAGCGTGATCGAAAGACATGCGCCCCGACGTGCCGAGGTCCTCATCACCGATCCCGGCAGGGGGAACAGCGCGCCTTTCACCCGCTTGCTGGCCAACCTGGGTTTCGACGTGCAGGAAACCCGCTGCGCGATGAAGGACGGCGAACTCCCGCCGCATCGCGGACGTCTGCTGCACTATCGGCGCGGCGCCGTGGCGATCGCCTCGTGACTACCGTGGTCGCCAACCACAAGGAGCCCGTGCATTGCGACCGTTGCAATGCCGTCTGCTGCCGACTGATGGTCGTGCTTTTCGAGGACGACGACGTCGCCCAACACCTCACCACCATCACCGAATCGGGCCTGCGGGTGATGGCGCGCGACGCCGACGGCTGGTGCGTCGCCGTCGATGGCGCGCGCATGCGCTGCTCCATCTACGAAAGCCGGCCGTCCACCTGCCGGAAGTTCGTGATGGGCGGACCCTATTGCCGCAGCATCCGCCAGGAATATTCCGAACGGCGGGCGCGCGGCATCGAAATCACCCTGTATTGACCGGAACCCTCATGGCCAACGACAAGAAGAAGCCTTCTCCCACGGCGGTACAGGCGCCCCGCAAGAACCATGAGCCGGGGCGCCACATGACCAGCGAACGCATCGACGCCGATCTCGCCGCTTTCCGGGCCGCCGGCGGCCATATCGAGGTGTTGGGCACCACCTATGTCGATTTCGCGATGAAGAAGCCCGCGAAACCGGAGAACGATCCGACCGAATAAGCGGGCGAGCCCGGCGCTGCCGTAGTGCATCGGCGAACGCCTGCGAAGCGCTCGCGGCCATTACAATGCCCGCGCGAACATCACCCAGGGACAGGCATGGCGCTGAAAGCCACCATCGTGAAAGCGGAACTGCAGGTCAGCGACATGGACCGGCACTACTACGGCAGCCACGCCCTGACGCTGGCGCAGCACCCTTCCGAGACCGACGAGCGCCTGATGATGCGCCTGGTGGCGTTCGCGCTGCACGCCGAGGAAAGGCTGGAATTCGGCCGGGGCATCAGCACGGACGACGAGCCCGACCTGTGGCGCCGCGACTATGTCGGCGACATCGAACAATGGATCGACCTCGGCCATCCGGACGAGTCGCGCATCCGCAAAGCCTGCGGGCGGGCGCGCGAAGTGGTCGTGCTCAACTACGGCGGCCATGCCTCCGAACTGTGGTGGAACAAGAATGCGAGTGCCCTCGCCCGCTTCGACAATCTGAAAGTCATCGACATCGCCGCCGACATCGTCGCCGCGCTAACGTCGATGTACCAGCGCAGCCTGCGTTTCAACTGCCTGATCCAGGACGGCGAACTGCAATGGCTGGGCGATGCCGGCAACCTCGACATCCGTCCGGCCGTCCGCAAGGAAACGGCGGCTAAGTAAGGCCGACTCAGTCGATGCGGTAAACGCGCGCACCCGGCCAGTTTTCGTCGAAATGAAGGAACCAGCGCCCGGCGACGCCGGCGCTGATCTCGACTTCCGGCGACGCCAGCGGCTTGCGCAGTTTCAGACTGCCCTTGAGCACCTTCCAGCGCTGCCCGTTCTCCAGCTCGAACTCGGTGCCCGGTTCCCAACCGCTGAAACTTCCCTTCAAACGGCTGCGGATCGGCTTTTCGTCGAGACCGAGCTGCCAGGCGCCAGCGGATCCCTCCGCCGGTCGCGCAGGCGCCGACTTCGCGATCTGCTCGGCATCGGCGCGCAACAGGCGATTCAGTGCCGCCAGCTGTTCGGCATTGAGCGTGTCCAGACCGGTTTCGTGCAGTTGCTCCGGGCTCAGCCGCGACTCGATGTTCACGTAGGCGCTCTGCGCGAACGCCGCGACCGCGACGAACGAAAGCGCCGCCACGGCGGTCAGCCACCACTTCGACATGGAATCCTCGTTGCACCCAGGACGGCCTGCGGCCGCCGACAGGCGACGAGTTTATTGCCGGCATGTGTCAGTTCCATGTCAGCCCGCGCGCCGGCGTGTAATCTGCCCGGTATCGCCGACAGCCTCCGTTGGTAGCACCGATGGGCAAGAAGAAAAAGCAGCGCCGGATGGAAGGAAGCACCGACAGCGTTTGCGTCGATGCCGATGTCGCGCCCCCACCCGAGCCGCGTCCGCGAGGCGCGGCGGCGGCGTCGATCGTCCTGCGGCATCTGATCCCGCTCGCTTTCCTGTTGTTCCTGGGCGGCTCGGCGGCGCAGTTCCTGCTGCTGAACGTCTTCAATATCGCCTTCACCATCATGGGCATCGGTACGCTCGGAGTATCGGTGTCCATGCGCGACGAGATGCGCAGTTTCGGCCTGGCGAACGAAATCTCGTCCTGGGGCACGCTACTGGCGATCAACATCGTCGGCAGTCTCGTGCTGACCGGCCTGTTCGGCTGGGTCCTGGCGCTGGCCGTCAGCAGCCTGGACGAGGGCGGCCTGTTCACGAAGAGCCTGTGCTGGTCGCTGCTCGCGATCGTGGTCTGCGCCGGGCCGGAGATGTTCCGACAATACCGGCTGGATGTCGCCTCGAAGTTGAGCGAGCAGCAACGCAAGCTCCGCGACCAGCCGATCGTCTTCATCCACCTGCTCTGCGGCGGTTTCATCTTCATCCTGTCGGGCTACGCCTTCGAGCTGGGGCGTGCCGGCTTCGCCGCACTGGCCTTGCTCGTCACCGCGATGTTCGTGTTTCGCGACCTGCGGCCGGACCTGATGCGCCAGCTCGCACCACGCGGCCCCGGCTGAGCCTCACCAGTGCCGAGACGATCGCCTTCCTGCGCCGAAGGCCGGCCTCGTCCGTCGCGATCACGCAGTCTTGCGCAATCGCCGCTCGAACAAGGCCAGGGTGCGCTTCCAGGCTTCCTTCGCCGCGGCTTCGGAATAGCGCGGCGTCGTGTCGTTATGGAAACCGTGCTGGGTGCCTTCGGGCTGGTATAGCGAATAGCCCACGCCCGCGGCTTTCAGCGCGTTCTCATAAGCCGGCCAGGCGGCATTGACGCGTTCGTCGCTGGCAGCCAGCACGATCAGCATCTCGGCCTTGATCTTCGGCACGTCTTCCAGCGGCGCCGCGGCGCCGTAGAAGGGGGCCGCTGCCGCGAGTTGCGGCAACTGCGTCGCCAGCCAGTTCGTCATGCCGCCGCCGTAACAGAAACCGGTCGCGCCGAGCCGGCCGTTATTGGCTTCCGCCTTCGCCAGCATCGCGCAGGCGGCGAGGAAATCCTCGCGCGTCTTCGCCTGATCGAGCTTGCCGAACAACGCGCGGGCGGCGTCCTCGTCTCCCGGATAGCCACCGAGAGGAAACAGGGCGTCGGGCGCGAAAGCGATATAGCCTTCCAGCGCGAAGCGACGGGCCACGTCTTCGATATGCGGATTGAGGCCGCGGTTCTCGTGCACGACCAGCACCAGCGGCAGCAGGACTTTCGACGCGGCCGGTCGCGCAAGATAGCCGCGCCCCTTGCCGTAACCTTTCGGAGAATCGAACTCGACGTACTTCGCGCTCAGGCGCTTGTCGTCGGGTTTGACCTGTTGCGCGGCGGCGAAGCGCGGGTTCAGCGCATCGAGCAGCCCGACGGCGCCCACGGCACCGGCGAACTTCGCCGCGGCCGACAGGAAACCGCGACGGTCGATCAATCCGTGCACGTATTCGTCGAACAGCTTCCATACTTCCGGTGGATAGTCGGCGGCGGTCTTGCGCGAACGATCGGCCATGGCTGTCTCCTGTTCGGCGAATGCGCTACTCGGCCAGGGCGGAAACCGCGAGATCGCGTTCGCCGTCGCCGCTGGCGCCGGTCAGCAGGTTCGGCGGCAGGTGGCCGACATCGCCGACCGCGATGACCTTCAGGCGACCGTCCGCTTCCACGCGGATCTTGGTGATGCTGGCGTGCCCCACCGACATCTCCAGCCAAGCCTTGCTGTCCACGCCGAGCGAACGCGTGACGAGATAGCGGATGACGTTGCCGTGGCAGACGTACATCTCGGTGCTTTCGCCACCGGCTGCGGGCTTGAAGTGCCGGTCGAAGATGCGGTCGAGCTGCGCCTGGCAGGCGGCCAACTCTTCGGGCTTTTCCTTGGCCATGATTTCGGCGCGCCGCGTCGGCGGCGTGCACTCGGCCAGGTCGTCGATGGTCTCGAACTTGCGGCCGGGAAGTTCCGGCGCGATCGCCGCCGCCGTGTCGCGCGCGCGTTGCACCGGACTGACGTAAAGCTTGTCGAAGTCCTTGGGCAGGCCGGCCAGTCGGGCAGCGACCAGCTTGGCCTGCGCGACGCCGAGCGCCGACAAATGCGGGCCGAGTTTTTCGTCGGCTTTCGGATCGGGCGAATAGTGACCGTGACGGACGAGATAGATCGTCTTCGCCGCGGGAGCCGGCGTCTGCGCCTGCAGCGCCGACGACAGCAGGAGAAGACCGGCAAGGCCACGCAGCAGCCAAGGATTCATGCGCACGCTCCGAAAGGTTTTCCGCAGCCTAGGCGCAGGCCGCGGCGAGGTCAACGCGCTACGCTCGAGGTGGAGGTCGCCGCCTGTTCCACTTCCACCCGGTTTCGCCCGGACGCCTTCGCGCGATACAAAGCTTCGTCCGTGCGCTTCATCAGCGCGTCGATCTCGTCCTTCGCATCGCCCCAGGCGCTGACACCGAGGCTGATCGTCACCCGTGCGCCGGGCGCCACCGCATCGAAGTCGCCGGTTTCGATCGCGCGACGGCTGCGTTCGGCGATCTCGGCGGCCGTCGCCGCGCCGGTGCCGGGCAACACGAGCAGGAATTCCTCGCCGCCGACCCGCCCGAGCCGATCGCTGCCGCGCAGGGATTGCCCCGCCAGCGCCGCGACGCGTTTCAGGGCCCGGTCGCCGCCGTCGTGGCCGTGCGTGTCGTTGATGCGTTTGAAATGATCGATGTCGAAAGAGACCACGCTCAAGGGCTGGCCGCTGCGCCTGGCCGCGCGCACCTGCTCGTCGAGGAAGGCGAGGATATTGCGCCGGTTCGGCAGGCCGGTGAGTTCGTCGGTCAGCGCCAGCACGCGCAGGCGCCGGGCCTTGCGCAGTTGCCGAACCGCCAGGGCCAGCAGCAGGGCGAGCAGCAGCGCGCCGAGCAGGATGACCGTTCGTTGCAGGCTGCGCTCGCGTTCGGCTGCCCGCAGGGCCTCGCCACGGCGCCGGTTTTCCGCCTGCAATACGCGATTGAGTTGTTCGGTGCGCTCGGCGTCGAACTGCACGCGCAAGCGCGAGGTGCCTTCCTCGGCCAGCTTGCGGTCGAGTTCGCGCTGCGCCTTGAATTGTTCGGCCAGCGCGGCATGGGCCGACTGCCATTGACCCTGATCGGCATAGGCCCGGGCCCTTTCCTCGTCGATGCGCACCAGGAATCGCTGGTTCCCCGTCGGCGCGAAATAGGCGCGCGAGGCATCGAGCTCGATCAACGCCGCCTCGGGCTGTCCGGCGGCGCGCAGGGCGATGCCGCGCGTGAGTCGCACGCGTGCGGTGCCGTCGGCATCGTCCAGGCGGCGGAAGTGCGCCAGCGCGCGATCGATCCATGGCAGGGCCGCCTTCGCCCGTCCCTGTTTCACCAGGACGGCGCCGATCACCCGGTCCTCCTCGGCGACGCTGTCGGCATCGCCGCGCTTGTGGTCGATATCGCGCGCCTTGCGGTAGTGCGCCAACGCCAGCGCGAACTCGCCCTTGCGCTCCAGGGTCGAGCCCAGGTTGAAATGCGCGGTGGCGATTTCGCCTTCGCGCCCGGCCTTTTCGTGCCGGGCCAGGAGTTCCTCGTAGTAGCCGATGGCCTTGTCGTATTCGCCGACATTGGCGTCGGCGTAGAGATTGGCCATCGCGTTCAACGCATAACGTTGGCCGCCGTCCAATCCCAGTTGCACGCACAGGTCGTAGCTGCGCTTGAGATCGGCGATGGCGCCATCGTATTCGCCATTGAAGTGCCGCAGTTCCCCGCGCGAAACCAGCGCATCGGCCAGGGCTTCGCGGTCGCCGGAGGCTTCTGCCGCCGCGACGGCCGCGGCGTACGAGACCGCTGCCTGCGGCTGGTTGCCGAGCGATTCCTGCGCATAGCCTTCGCAACGCAGCAACTGCGACTCGGCCTTGCGATCGCCGCCGGCCCGCGCATCGGCAAGTCCCTGCCGGGCGATCGGCAGGCTGGCCTTGGCATCGGCGACGGCGGTGAGGATACAGAGCCTGGCAGCCGCATGGTTGCGCGCCGCGCCCTGCGGCAAGTTCGGAAGCAAGGCCGCGAGCAGCGGTCGCGCCTTTTCCGGATCGCTGTCCACCAGAGCCAGCGCTTTTTCGAGCGAGGCATCGACCGGCGGCACGCTGGCCATGCAAGGCGCCGCCATCCCCATCGCGATCGTCAGAACGATGAATCCGATCCGCCGCATGCCCTGCTCCTTCGTCCGTTAGGCATAGCCTGGGGCCGAATTGCGGATGAATTAAGGACGGCTTCGTGCACAATGCCAGCGACCCCTCGGGAGACGATGACATGAAATGGCGACTGGGACGGCAGAGCGGCAATGTGGAAGACCGACGCGGCCAGGGCCTGGGCGGCGGCGCCCGCGGCATCGGCGGCATCGGTCTCGGCGGCATCGTCCTGGTGCTGATCGCCGCCTTCGTCACCGGCAAGAATCCGATGGAACTGCTCGGCCTGCTGGCGCAACAACAAGGTGGCGACGCGCAAACGCAGACGCAACCCACGGGCGAAACGCCGGCCCCGGCCAACGACGAAACCTCGCAGTTCATCCGCACCATCCTCGGTTCGACCGAAGACGTCTGGGGCGGCCTCTTCCAGCAAAGCAACAGCCAGTATCCGGCGCCGACGCTGGTGCTGTTCTCCGGCGAAGTCGCCTCCGCCTGCGGCCGCGCGACCTCGGCGTCGGGCCCGTTCTATTGCCCGGGCGACCGGCAGGTCTATATCGATACCGCCTTTTTCGACGAGATGCGCACGCGCCTGGGCGGCGGCGGCGATTTCGCCGAAGCCTACGTGATCGCGCACGAAGTTGGTCACCACATCCAGACGCTCACCGGCGTGTCGGCGAAAGTCAACGCACTGCGCCAACGGGGCGAGAATGTCGAAGGCGACAACGGCATCCTCGTCCGGCAAGAATTGCAGGCCGATTGTTACGCCGGCGTCTGGGCCAACCAGGCGCAGAAGCAGTATTCCTGGCTCGAAGCCGGGGACATCGACGAAGCCCTGCGCACCGCGACCGCCATCGGCGACGATCGCCTGCAGAAGCAGGCGCGCGGCACGGTCGTGCCCGATTCCTTCACCCATGGCACCTCGGAACAGCGCGTGCGCTGGTTCCGCAACGGTTTCGACAGCGGCGACATCGGCCGCTGCGACACCTTCAAGGCGAGCCAGCTCTAGGCGCGAACATCCCGGGAACGGGCGCATCGTTCGCTGAACGACGCCTCCCGGCCGATCGGCTATGCTGAGGGCCTTCGTTTCGGGGGGAACGAATGCCGATGCACCCGGATATCGCCGCCGGTCCATTCGACGCCGCCGATTCGCATGCGCGTTACCTGCAGTCCCTGCCCCGGCGCACCTACGGCCTGCGCACGCTGGGCATGGGGCTCGGCGCCTTGCCCGTTGTCGCCGTCCTGCACGAACTGAACTCGCCCTGGCCGGTCTGGGCCTGGGCCGTGTTCTCCTGCCTGCTGTGGCCGCACCTGGCCTACCTGCACGCGAAACACAATCCGGATCCTTTCCGCGCCGAGCTGCGCAATTTCGTCGTGGATTCGTTCTTCGCCGGCAGCTGGGCGCCGCTGATGCATTTCAACGTGCTGCCCTCGGTCGTGCTGGTCGCCGTGGTGATGGCCGACAAGCTCAACACCGGTATCCGCGGTCTGTGGCTGCGGTCGCTGCCGGGCATGTTCGGCGCGATGCTCGGTATCGGCGCTCTCACCGGATTCGCCGTGCAGCCGTATTCGAGCATGACGGTGGTGCTGGCGAGCCTGCCGATCCTGGTGATCCACACATTGGCGGTCAGCCTGAGCAGCTATCGGCTGCTGCGCCGCGTGCAACGACAGAACATGCTGCTCGAACAGATCAGTCGCGTGGACGCGCTGACCGGACTGTCCAACCGCGGCCACTGGGAACGCGCCGGCGAATCCTGGCTGCGCCAGCGCGCGCCGGGCGAACACGCGGCCCTGCTGCTGGTGGACATCGATGCGTTCAAGGCCATTAACGACGTGCACGGACATCCGGTCGGCGATGACGTGCTGCGCGGGATTTCGGCGATCCTGTTGCGCCACGCCGGAGCCGGCGGCCTGGCCGGCCGGCTCGGCGGCGACGAACTCGCGCTCGCCCTGCCCGTTTCCTTGCCGGTGGCCGAATCCTTCGCCGAAGGCATCCGCGGCGACGTGGAAGCGCTGCGTTTCGATCGCGCACCCGGGCTCGTGTGCTCCGTCAGTATCGGCATCGCCGCAACGCCCGACGCCGACGCCGATCTGCGCGACTGGATGGAGATCGCCGATCGTGCGCTCTACCGCGCCAAGCAGGGCGGCCGCAACCGCACGGCCGGATACGAGGATCCCGCGACGGAATCCGCCCTTTCTCCGGATTAGGGCCTGTCGCTTCGACTAGCGTTGCACGACACTGGATCGCTCAACTTCGATGTCGCATCGCTGTCAGGCCGCGAGCCCATCGGGCAACCGCCATTCGCGTCTAGACGAACTTCGGTACGCCGAGCTTCAGCCCCTTGCCGGGCAAGGCCATCAGGGTCGAGGTGCCGTGCGCAACGAGTTCGCCCGACGCGTCGTACACGCTCGCCGTGGTGTAGCTGATCTGGCGCCCGGCCCGCAGGCATTCGCCTTCGGCGCGCAGATGCCCCCCGACGACGGCCTTGAGGTAATTCAGCTTCAGGTCCACGTTCACCAGCCCGGCGT
>CAYWHO010000071.1:8157-9695 GCA_964458195.1 uncultured Arenimonas sp. | reverse complement strand
AATGAGGGTTTGGGGATGGAGTTTTGGGGATGGGGTTTTGGGGATGGAGTTTTGGGGATGGGGTTTTGGGAGTTTTTCACTTACCACCTAAAACCTAAAACCTAAAACCTAACACCTAAAACCTAAAACCTAAAACCCCATCACCCACCCCGCCGAAACGTCACCACCAGCACATCGCGGTAGGCCGGCAACGCGGGGTCCAGCGCTTCGACCGGCGTCACGCCGTGGAAGACGCGATGGTCGTCGACGAGGGCAGCGTCGAAAGGATGCACGAGGGTGAAGCTGCTGAAGAAGCCTTCGGCCTTGGTGCCGATCAGGGTCCTGCCGCTGGCGATGTTCTCGCGCCGGATCAGGAGCACCAGCACATAGTCCACGCCGTCGCGGTGCATGCCTTCGGGCGTGGGTTTGCCTTGTTCGCCGCCCTGCGCTTCGATGCGGAACTGGTGCGTTTCCACATGCCAGGTCAGGCCGCCGCCGGCGAGCCGGTCGAACAGCGCATGGCACCAGCCCAGGATGCCCTGCAGGCTGCGACCGGATGCGATCGCGTCTTCGACCGGTTCGAACCAGCGCTCGACGCCGCCGTTGAGCGGGTTGTAGTCGAGCGTCTGGTAATGCGGCTGATGTTCGGCGCGGGCGATCGTCGCGTCGGCAGCGATGCGGAAGACCGCATGGCGCCGGCGACGGTAGCGGCCATGGTCGGCCATGTAGCGATCCGTTTCGAGCCGGTTCCAGCTGTCGGCGAACGCTGGCCAGTCGACGAACGCATCGGCACCGAGTCGCAGGCGCATGTCGTCGGCGGTGACGAAGGCGTAACCCTGCCCGGCGAGGCGGGCAGGAAGGGAATCGGGCGGGGACATGCCGCCAGTTTAAGCCATGCGCTCAGCGCAGCAAGGCGGCGATGCCTTCGTCCAGCGAGGCCATGAAGGCCTCGACCGCGTCGGTATAGGCGCCGGGCAGGCCGAGCTCATCGTTGATCTCGCCATGGTTCTTCGCCTGCGGCAGCAGTTCGGCGCGCCGGCCCAGCGAACGCGCCCGAGCGATGTAGTTTTTCGCTTCGTTGCATGGCTGGTCGCGTCGTTCGGTCGAACACACGGCCAGCAGCGGCGGAGCGTTCGCGGTGAGCGCCTGCGTCGGCGAGGCCAAGCGCCAGCGTGCGGGATCCGCGCCGAAGGCTTCGTCGTACAGCGGCAGGTGACGGCCCTGCATCTTGGCGACGACGTCGATGGCGCCGCTGTCGAGCGATACCGTGCCGAGCGCCGGCGACGCGCCGATGGTCGCATAACGCTTCGGATCGGCCGAAACCAGGGCGACCAGGTGGGCGCCGGCCGAATGCCCCATCAGCACGAAGCGTCGTGCATCGCCGCCCCAGTCGGCGGCATGCTTCTGGGCGTGCGCCAGCGCGCGGGCGACATCGTCGGCCTGCGCCAACGCGTCCTGCGCCGGCAGCATCGGGTAGTTGGCGGAGATGAAGACGAAACCCTTCGGCAACCAGCGCGCGAGCTTGTTGTCCACGACCTTGTCGTGCGTCTTGTCGCCGA
>CAYWHO010000071.1:0-8057 GCA_964458195.1 uncultured Arenimonas sp. | reverse complement strand
CGGCATCGTCGGTATTCCATCGTGCGTCGATGAGGACAACGCATGCGCAGCCGACCGGTTGACGCGATCTACTCGGAGTCGACGCCGGCGGCCTGCAGGACCCAGTCCGGCGTGGCCGGTTCGCCTTCGAAGAACGAGGCGGGCTTCTTCGCGCCGATCGCCCAGCGATGCAGCCAGCTCGGGCCGGCGCGACCGGTATAGGCATCGGCACGCTTGTAGGCCGGGTCCTGCATCGCTTCGTCCAGTGCGACGAAACGGTAGCCGCGCGCGCGAAGGCCGGCGACCAGTTCGCCGTAACAATCGGCGTTGAGCTCGTTGGCGTGCATCAGCAGGATCTGCGGCAGGTTGTAACCGAGCAGGGCAATGGACTGGCGTTCGTAGTAGTCGACCTTCGCCAGCATGTAGGGCACGTACTCGCGACGCAGGCGATCGAGCGACTCTTCGCGCAGTCCGGGTTGGATGCCGGCATTGCCCAGGGTGCGGCGATAAGCCAAGGCCCAGATCCAGTCTGAGTTGTCCACGGTCACCGGCGCGATGCGGTAGCCGTTCGCTTCGAGGAAGGCCTGCAACTTTTTCTTGTCATCGGCGCTGCGCCCCGTGTGCAGGTAGGGATGACGGAACCATTGCGGCGTCTTGTCGCGCTCTTCCAGCAGAGGGCGCAGGAACAGTTCGCCGCGCAGGATTTCGCCTTCGTAGGCTTCCAGCCCGACGCTGTGCAGGTCGGCATGGCTGTAGGTATGGTTGCCGAGATCGGCGCCGGCATCGAGCCAGTCGCGCAGCAGGTGCACGCGCGCCGTGTCCACGCGCTCGCCCACCAGCAGCTTGCCTTCGTTGACGAATCCCGTCGTCGGCACGGCTTCCTTGCGGATCGCCGCCATCAGTCGCGCATGCGCTTCCTGTACTTGCGGCGGGATCGACTTTCCGCCCGCAGCGGCCTCGGCATCGTCGCCGAAACTCACCCAGGGCAGGTCGTCGATGGTGATGACGATGCGGCGATCGACGGCCCGCGGCTCGGCCGGCCGGGTCGCGGTCGGCTCGGCGCAGGCGGCGAATGCCGCGAACGCCAGGCCGGCCAGGGCGATCCGCTGCAACATCAACCGTTCTCCCGTTTGAGCCACTCGAGCCGCGCATTGGGTCGATCTTCGCCCAGCAGGCGCGCCAGCACCGGCAGTACCGGCGCCAGTTCTTCTTCCAGCTGATACGGGGGATTGAGGATCAGCAGGCCACTGCCGTTGAGCCGCAAAGGGGACTCGTCCGGCCGGACCAGCAGCTCGACGAACAGCGAGGACTTGCAGGGCAGGTGGGCGGCCTTGCGGTAGAACGGGTTCAGTGTGCGACGCTGTTTGATTGGGTACCACAGCGCATATATGCCGGTCGGCCAGCGCGCCAGCGCTTCCTTCAGCGCCGCCAATACCGTATCGAACTCGGCCTCCTGCGCTTCGAACGGCGGGTCGATCAGCACCAGGCCGCGCTTTTCCTTCGGCGGCAGCAGGGCCTTCATCGCGCCATAGCCGTCGCGCTGGTGCACGCCGACGCGGTCGTCGTTCCGGAACAGCGCCGCCAGCGCCCGCGCTTCCTCGGGTTGCAATTCGCAGGCCGCGAGGCGGTCCTGTTCGCGCATCGCCTGCGCGGCGAGCAGCGGCGAGCCCGGGTAACTGACCAGGGCGCCGACCGGATTGTCGGCCTGCACGCGCTTGAGATAGCGCTGTACCAGCGCCGGCAGGCCGTGCAGGACGAACAGGCGGAAGATGCCACCCTGCGCCTCGCCGGTCTTCCCGGCCTCCTCGCCCTGGAGCAGGTACTGGCCGCGCCCGGCATGGGTGTCGAGCACGAAGAAGGGGGTGTCCTTGCGCTTGAGCGCCTCGATCAGGGCCAGCAGCACGATGTGCTTGAGCACATCGGCGTGGTTTCCGGCGTGGAAGGCGTGGCGGTAATTCATGGGGACTGAGAATATAGGCTTTGTCACCCCACGTCCCGATCCGGCCTGCGAAACCGATGGAAAACAGCATCGAACTGATCCGGCGCTACTACGCCGCCTTCAACCGCGGCGACTGGGAGGCCATGCTCGACTGCCTGCACGAGGACGTGGCGCACGACCTGAACCAGGGCGAACGCGAAAGCGGACGCGATGCGTTCCGGGCTTTCCTGGCGCGCATGGACCGCTGCTACAGCGAACAACTGCGCAAGGTCGTCGTGATGGCGAACGCTGACGGCAGTCGCGCCGCCGCCGAGTACGAGGTGCACGGCACCTACAAGTTCGACGACGAAGGCCTGCCGCCGGCGCGCGGGCAGAAGTACGTGCTGCCCGGCGGCGCCTTCTTCGATGTGCGAGCCGGCCGCATCGCCCGCGTCAGCAACTATTACAACCTGCAGGACTGGATCGACCAGGTCTCCGCGTGAATGTCCTCGCGCCCCCGCGAACCGCAGTGCGCGTCGGCGTGTTCCGTGGCGAACAGGTGATCGCGCACCTGGCGGACGTCGCGCGCCTGCGCATCGCCGTGTTCCGCGACTTCCCCTACCTGTACGACGGCGACGAGGACTTCGAGCGCAAATACCTGAAGGCCTATGCCGAATCCCCGGACAGCGTCTTCGTGCTCGCCTTCGACGGCGACGAAGTCATCGGCGCTTCCACCGGCATTCCGCTGGCGCAGGATGGCGAGGCCTTCCAACAGCCGTTCCGCGAGCGCGGCTTGGCGGTCGATGAGGTGTTCTATTTCGGCGAGTCGGTATTGCTGCCGTCTTATCGCGGGATCGGGCTCGGCCATCGTTTTTTCGACGAGCGCGAGGCGCATGCGCGGCGTCTTGGCGGGTTCGCGCGAACGGCGTTCTGCGCTGTGGATCGCGCCGCCGACGATCCGCGCCGCCCGACGGACTATCGGCCGAACGACGCCTTCTGGCGCAAGCGCGGGTACGAACGGCAGGATGGCATGCGCATGCGCCTGGCCTGGCGAGAACTGGGCGAAACCGGGGAAAGCGAAAAGACGCTGACGTTCTGGTCGCGCGCATTGGAGCTCGCCTGATGCGCGTGGCGGCAGCCAAGTATCCGGTGGGCGAACCGGCCGATTTCCAGGCCTTCGCGGACAAGCAGTCGCGCCTGCTGCGCGAGGCGAAACAGCAGGGCGCCGAACTGGCGCTGCTACCGGAATATCTTTCGCTGGAACTCGCCGCCGGTTTTCCGCCCGACGTGCGCGGCGATTTGCCGCGCTCGCTGGCGGCCCTGCAGCCGCTGCATCCGGCCTGGTGCGAACTGTACGCCGACCTCGCGCGCGAACTCCGACTGCAGGTGGTCGCCGGCAGCTTCCTGATCGAATCGGGGTCGGGGCGCTACCGCAACCGCAGTTATTGGTTCTCGCCTTCGGGCGCGAGCGGCTTCCAGGAAAAGCTGCAGCTGACCGGTTTCGAGAAACAATCCGGCGTCATAGACGGCGGTGATGCGTTGCGCGTGTTCGGGTTCGCCGGGCATCGCGCCGCCATCGCGGTCTGCTACGACAGCGAGTTCCCCTTGCCGGTGCGGGCGCAGGTCGAAGCCGGGGCCCGTCTGCTGCTGGTGCCGAGCTGTACGGACACGGAGGCCGGCGCGACCCGCGTGCGCATCGGTTGCCTGGCGCGGGCCCTGGAGAACCGCTGTTTCGTCGCGCAGGCGGTGACCGCCGGCGCGATCGAATGGAGTCCCGCGCTCGATGCCAATACCGGCGAAGCGGCGATCTATGCACCGATGGATCGCGGCTTCCCCGACGACGGCATCCTGGCGCGGACGCGCGACGACCAGGTCTGGGCCGTGGCCGACCTGGATTTCGACGCGCTCGCCGCCAGCCGGGCGCAGGCGCAGGTGGCCAACGATCGCGACTGGCCGGGACAGCTGGCGCCGGTCCTGCGGCGCGCGCACTACGAAGCATTGGACTGACGCATGACCCGCATCCTGGTGGTCGAAGACGAAAGCGCGATCGCCGACGCGGTGCTGTACGCGCTGCGCGCCGAATCATGGGCGGTCGAACACGCGCTGCTCGGCCGCGAAGGCCTGCAACGCCTGCGCAGCGGGAATTTCGACCTCGTCGTACTCGACGTCGGCCTGCCCGACCTGAACGGCTTCGACCTGTGCCGCGAGCTGCGCACGTTCTCGCAGGTGCCGGTGATCTTCCTGACCGCGCGCGACGGCGAAATCGACCGCGTGCTCGGCCTGGAACTCGGCGCCGACGACTACATGGCCAAACCCTTCTCGCCGCGCGAACTGGTGGCGCGCGTGCGAGCGCGCCTGCGTCGTGCGACCACTGCCGCTGCCCCGGAGCAGGGCGCCTGGCGTCAATACGGCGCGTTCGCGCACGACAGCGCCGGTCAGCGCATCCGCTACGGCGCGCAGGAGCTGTCGCTGACCCGTTACGAATACCGTTTGCTGGCGGCCTTGCTGGCGCGGCCCGGGGCCATCCTGAGCCGCGAACAACTGATGACCGATGTCTGGCGCGACGCGCCGGACACCTTCGACCGCACGGTGGATACGCACATCAAGACCCTGCGCACCAAATTGCACGCCATCGACCCGCAGCGCGATCCGATCCAGACGCATCGCGGCATGGGCTACAGCCTGAAGCCCTGAGTACGGACCATGCGCATCGGGCTACGCATCTTCCTGGGCTATTTCCTCATCGTCGGCCTCGCCGCGTTCTTCGTGATGCGCGTCTTCGTCAACGAAGTGAAGCCCGGCGTGCGCGGCGCGATGGAAGCGACGCTGGTGGATACGGCCAATACGCTGGCGGCGCTGGCCGCGCCGGACCTGCGTTCCGGGCGCATCGCCGACGGCGCCTTCGCCCGCGCCGTGGACCGCATCGCAGCCGAGCCGCAGAACGCGCGCATCTCCGGCGTCGGCAAGACGCGGTTCGACTACCGCATCTACGTCACCGACGCCCGCGGCATCGTCGTCTACGATTCTTCGGGACGAGATCTCGGGCGGGACTATTCGCGCTGGAACGACGTCTATCTCACCCTGCGCGGACGCTACGGCGCGCGTTCGACCCGCGACGATCCGGCCGACGACAGCACCTCGGTCATGTACGTCGCCGCGCCCGTGCGCAACGAGGGGCAGATCATCGGCGTGGTGACGGTGGCAAAGGCGAATCGCCACACAGAGCCCTTCATCGCGGCGAGCCAAGCCGCCATCCTGCGTCAGGGCGCCTTGCTGCTGGGCCTGTCCTTCCTGATCGGGCTGGCGGTGACGTTCTGGCTGGCGCGCAGCGTCGAGCGCCTGGACCGCTATGCGAAGGCGGTGACTGCCGGCGAACGCGCGGCCGTGCCGGACGTCGGCGGCGGCGAGCTGGGCGAACTCGGCCGCGCGCTGGAAACGATGCGCTCGCGCCTGGACGGCAAGCAGTACGTCGAGCAATACGTGCAGTCGCTCGCGCACGAGATGAAAAGCCCGCTGGCGGCCATCCGTGGCGCAGCCGAGATCCTGCAAGGCGACCCGGGCGAGGGCGATCGGCGGCGTTTCGTCGACAATATTTCGACGCAGTCGCAGCGCCTGGCCGAGATGATCGACAAGATGCTGGCCCTGGCCGCGCTCGAACACCGGCAGCGCCTGGATCGCAGCGAAACGGTGGACCTGGCGGCGCTGGCCGAATCGGTGAGTGCCGCGCTCGAACCGCGGCTTGCCCTGAAATCCCTGCGCATCGTGCGGGGCGGTCTCGCGGCTGCCGCGAACGTGTCCGGCGATCGTTTCCTGCTGGCGCAGGCGCTGGAGAACCTGCTCGACAACGCCATCGGTTTTTCGCCGACCGGCGGGGAAATCGGGCTGGAACTGCTGCGCGATGCCGCCGGCTTCGTCGTTCGCGTCGAAGATCGCGGTCCTGGCATTCCCGACTACGCGCAGGACCGCGTGTTCGAACGCTTCTATTCCCTGCCGCGCCCGGACGGCGCCCGCAGTAGCGGCCTCGGCCTGAGCTTCGTGCGCGAAGTGGCGGCCCTGCATGGCGGCAGTATCGAACTGCGCAATCGCGAGGGCGGGGGCGCGGTCGCGGAATTGCGCTTGCCGGCCTGATGCCTCGCGGCTTCACGCTCGCCACACATTCCCCACCCACCCCCGACACCCTCGCGCCGTAGCCTGCATTCACGACCGGGCCCTGCCACCCGGCGGGAGTGCGGCGATGAGCAAGGAATGGTTCAAACGGGTCGGATGGTTCCACCTGCCGGTATCGATACCGGGCGGATTGGCGGCCTTGGGGGCGCTGGCGTTCTGCGTGAACGTCTTCATCGCCATCGATCGGCATTCGCATTCGAATACCGACACGCTCTACGGCGTGTTCCCGTTCTTCGTCTGCGCCTTCCTCATGTACGACTGGCTGGCGCGCAATGTCAGCGGCCGGGGAGCGCAGGCATGAATCGCATCCAGTTGTTCCTCAAGGCGGCGGCGGTAGGGCTCCTGACCCTGTTGCTGCTCATCCCGTTGGGCATGATCAACGGCACGATCAACGAGCGGCAGGCCTATCGCCAGCAGGCGATCGCCTCGGTCGCGGCCAGCTATGCGGGCCCGCAGACCTTGCTGGCGCCGGTGGTCGTATTGCCTTATCGCGTCGAAGTGCGTTCGGTGCGCAAGGACGAACGCGGTGCGCCGCAGGAGTTCGTCGAGGTGCTCGACCGGCAGTGGGTGTATTTCCCGCGCGACACCACGCTGGATGCCAAGCTCGTTCCGGCGAAGAAGCACCGCGGCCTGCACGAAGTGCGCGTGTACGAACTCGGCGGGCGCATGAACGGCCGTTTTTCGGTCGAAGTCCCGACGGCCGTGGAAGACGGCACGCTCCTCAGCCTCGGCGAGCCCTTCCTGAGCCTCGGCATCTCGGACGTGCGCGGCCTGGTCGGCGCGCCGCAGCTGTCGCTCGATCGTCGCACGACTCCCCTGCAGCAAGGCCCCGGGCGCGGGCGTGGCGGCAACGGACTGCATGCCACGCTCGCGCCGCTGCAGGCGGGCGAGAAGCGCGACATCGCCTTCGATCTGCGCCTGACGCTGGGCGGCACCGAGCGTTTCGCCTTCGTGCCGCTGGCCGACGAGAACCATGTGCGCCTGCAGTCGAGCTGGCAGCATCCGAACTTCGACGGTCAGTATTCGCCGCGCAGCCCGAGCATCGGCGCGACGGGTTTCGACGCGAGCTGGGATATTTCGGCGCTCGCCTCGGGCGTGCAGGCGCAGTACCTGTCGGGCGCTTCCGGCGATGCCGGCACGAGCGAGGTGCCCGAAGCCGTCGCCATGCAGGAAGGTCGCGCACCCGGCACACTCGAGTCCCTGAGCGTGACCTTGTCCGAGCCGGTGAATCTCTATTCGCAGGCCGATCGCGCCAGCAAGTACGGCATCCTCTTCATCGCGCTGACCTTCGTCGGCTTCTTCATGTTCGAACTGATCAAGCGCCTGGCCATCCACCCCATCCAGTACGCGCTCGTCGGGCTCGCGCTGGCGATCTTCTTCCTGCTGCTGCTCAGCCTGTCGGAACACATTCCCTTCGTCTGGGCCTACGTCAGCGCCAGCACCGCCTGCATCGGCCTGCTCGGCATCTACCTGAGCGCGGTTTTGCGAAGCGCGGCGCGGGCCTTCGGCTTCGCCGGCATGCTCACGCTGTTGTACGGCGCGCTGTACGGATTGCTGGTGTCGGAAGACAACGCCTTGGTGCTCGGTTCGCTGATGCTGTTCGCGATCCTGGCGGCCATCATGATCGTCACGCGGCGCATCGACTGGTACGCGCTCAGCGCCTCGGGTCCGCCGCCGATCCCTGAACGCACGGCGGTGTCGGAGGCCTGAGTGGGCAACGCGCCGCTGCGCCTGCTGAAACTTCCCACGCGCCAGGCCTTGCCCTGGCGCTGGGATATCGCCCAGCTCGAGTTGGGCTGTCGCTGCGCTTGGCCGCGACCTGGCGCCCGCGCGTGGCAGGCGCGGGCGAGGAGGATAGGCGTCGTGTTCGATACGCATCCCGGCCAGGCCTGCCTCGCCTTCGAGGGCTACACGCTGGTGGGCGCGGCCTGGTCGCGCGACGACAACGCGGTGTTGCTGTGCGGACCGTTCGTGATGCCGCAGTTTCGCGACT
>CAYWHO010000070.1:0-9929 GCA_964458195.1 uncultured Arenimonas sp. | reverse complement strand
CCTTGCCGCCATCAATGCCTTGTACGGGGATTGGTTGTAGGGCGGACTTCAGCCCGCCTGCCGAGCCATTCCGGGAGTGCGGGCCCGGAGCCGTCGTCGGCGATCAGGCCGCCTGGTTCAACGCCTTGTCGATCAGCAATTCGAGGCTGACCAAGTCCGGAACAACCGCGGCATCGTCGTTGAGCACGACTTTCGAGTGGATGCCGAGCGGCAGTTCCTTGATGTCGTGCGATTCGGCCAGGGCCGCACGCGACACGGTGACCAGCCGCGGGAAGCCCTGCGACAGCACCGCGAAGTAAGGCAGCTTCGGATTGCCGCCGAGCGCTTTCAACACGGCGACCTTCGCGCCGAGTTGGCCTTCTTCCTCCGACCAGCCGGCGAAGCGCGAGAACGACAGCAGAGGCAGACGCCAACCGCGCCAGCGGATGCGGCCGAGCAACCACGCCGGCGCGTTCTCGACCGGTTCCGGCTCGGAGAAGGTGATGACCTCGGCGACCGAGGCGTTCGGCAGCAGGAGACGGCCTTCGCTGACGGCGATCAACACGCCTCGGATATCGCGCTGCGGAGCATTCATGTCATCGTCCTCGACGTTTTCAATCCGGCCAGCGCTGCGCGACCTGTCGCGCCAGGCCGGTCGCCGGATAACTGGGTGTGCCCTGTTTCTTCAGCGCCTGGGCGGCGGCCGGATCGAAACAGTTGTCAGGGTCCTGCGCCAGCACCAGGGCGCCGGCCTCGCGCAGGCGCAGCGCCGCGGGCACCAGGCTCGCATCGGCGCCGCTGAGCATCAGGATGGCGCTGCTCGCCGCGGGCATGATGTCGATGACGTCGCCCAACGCCCCTTCATGGAAACGCATGTAGGCGCCTTCGTTGCGTACCGTCATGCCGGCGCCGAGCACGGACACCTGGCCCGCCGGCGGCACCTCGCCGGACTTCGCCAGCAGCACCGGCAACTTGCTGATCTTCGCGAGCTGGTCCACCAGGCGGTCGTGCTTGCCCACTTCCAGGTGCTGGTACAGCAGCACCGGGACCGGCAGCGATTCGGGCAGCGAGGACAACAACTGACGCACGGCATCGGGCCCGCCGATGCCGGCGAGGATCAGCACGATCCCCTTGCCGGCGTTGACCGCATGATGCCATTCGTCTTCCGGCACCAGGCTCAGGCTGGACGTATCGAAACTGGAGGAGATATCGCTGGCGGATTTCGGCGCCGCGCTCGCGCCGACCGGCGCATGAACCGCGTCTTCGTCCAGCAGGGAGAGATTGCTCAGATCGACCTTCGCCGGGGCGCCGCCGCCGGTCGCGGCGGGAGGCGCATCCTGGCGCGGGCGCGCCGCCGGGGCCTTCGGCGCTTCGTCGAAAGACATGGTGAAATCGGGTTCGCGCGCGGCTTCGCGTTTGTCGGCTTTCTCGAAAGCCTCGAGTTGCGCGGCGAGCGCGGCCACGTCGGCATCGAGATCGCCGATCTCTTCCGGGATCGCATCCTGGTCGAACTGCGAGAAGCGCACCGGCTCGACCGGCGCCTCGAAATCGGCGAGCGTGTCGCCGCTCTCCTCCAGATTGAGGCGCGACGCCGGTTCCGGCGCTGCCGAGGGCGCCGCCTCGAGATGACTCAGGTCCACGTCGAGTTCGAAGCCGCTGTCCAGGGTCAGCTCGTTTTCGGACATCGCTGGCGCGGGCGCCATGCTTTCATCGAGTTGCTGCAGGGATTTTTCCAGCTCCGCCGGATCCATGCTGAATTCGAAATCGTCGGCCGCGGCGGCCGGCGGTTCTTTCGGCGAAGCGACCGGTTCCGGCGCGGAGATCGGCTCGTCCAGGGTCAACTCGGCCTCGGGTTCGAGTACCGGTTCGGGTTCGACGGCCGGCGCGGCCGGCGTCGGAACGTCGACCAGCGAAGGGCTGCTCGGCACCCATTCCGCGAGTTCGGGCGCGTCCTGCGCATAATCCTCGAAGCGCGCTTCGTCCATCAGCTGCGCGGGCGTCGGCGGTGCGCCCGGCACGGGCGTCATGTCGAGTTCCGGCATCGCATCGGCCCCGCCCGGTGCCGGCGGCAGGATATCGCGACCCAGCGTTTTCGCCGCCAAGTGCCGCGCCCAGCGATTGAGGTCCCATCCATCGAGCTGGCGCGTGACTTCGGCGTCGTCGTACATCACCTCGACGTTCGGCAGCGACATCAGGTCGTCGAAACGATCCAGCGCCGACTCGATCGCCGGTTCGAGGCTGACGATGACGAGCGTCGGCGACTTGCCGATGACGTCGGCCGGATCGAGCTCTGCCGGATCGCCTTCCGCCACCAGGCTGGCGCCCAGCTCGTCCAGCGCCCGCCGCAACTGGTCGCGAGCGGCGCCCGCGCGGGCCAGCAACGCGACCCGGACGTCGGCCTCAACCATTCACCGACTCCAGACCCAGCATTTCGAACACATTGCGCATCAGTTCCGGCTCCTGGTAGGGCTTGCCCAGGTAACGGTTGACGCCGATGTCCATGGCGCGCTGACGATGCTTCTCGCCGGTACGCGAGGTGATCATGATGATCGGCACGTCCTTCAGGCGCGGATCCGAACGCATGTTCTGCGCGACTTCGTAACCGTCCATGCGCGGCATTTCGATGTCGAGCAGGACGAGGTCGGGAACGCGTTCGGCCATCTTCTCGACCGCATCGACGCCGTCTTTCGCCGTGAGCACTTCCATGCTGTGGCGTTCGAGCACGCGACCGGTGACCTTGCGCATGGTGATCGAGTCGTCGACCACCATGACCACCGGAATACGCTGCACCACCGGTGCCGGCGCCGGCGCGGCCGGAGCGGTCTGCTGCGCCATCGCCACGGTGTGGCGACGCACCAGCGGCGCGACGTCCAGGATCACGACGACGCGGCCGTCGCCCATGATGGTGGCGCCGAAGATGCCCGGCACCGAGTTGACCTGCGGTCCGACCGGCTTCACGACGATTTCGCGACTGCCCAGCACCTGGTCGACGCAGATCGCCGCACGCAGGTCGCCCGAACGGGCGAGCAGCAGCGGCATCTGCAGGCTGTCCTGCGCCTTCGCCGAAGCATGGCCGATCAGATGGCCGAGGTCGTGGATGCTGTATTCCTCGCCGGCGTAATCGAACACCGGCTTGTCGCCAGCAAGCTGCTTGTCGAGATCGGCGCGCGAAATGCGGCCCACGCCCTGCACCGACGCGATCGGCACGGCGTAGCTGGTGTCGCCGATCTTGACGAATACCGCCTGGGTGACGGCGAGGGTGAACGGCAGGCGGATGATGAACTCGCTGCCCTTGCCTTCCTCCGAGCGGATCTGCAGCGAACCGCCGAGCTGGCGGATTTCGCTGTAAACCACGTCCATGCCGACACCGCGACCGGCGAGTCGGCTGACCGTTTCGGCGGTCGAGAAGCCCGTCTCGAGGATCAGGCCGTACAGGGCCTCGTCCGGCATCTCGGCATCGGCGGCGATCAGCCCACGTTCGATCGCCTTGGCGCGAATGGCCTTCTTGTCGAGACCGCGGCCGTCGTCGGAAACCTTCAGCACGACTTCCGAGCCTTCGCGGGATACCGCGATGCGGACCGTGCCTTCCTCGGACTTCCCGGCGCGACGGCGGTCGGCCGGCGCTTCCAGGCCGTGCGCCATCGAGTTGCGCAGCATGTGTTCCAGCGGCGCGGTCATGCGGTCGAGGACGTTGCGGTCCATTTCGCCGGACGCACCGTCGACCTTGAGCTGCACCTGCTTGCCGGTATCGCTGGCGGCCTGGCGCAGCACGCGACGCAGGCGCGGCACCATGGCATCGAACGGCACCATGCGCGTACGCATGAGGCCTTCCTGCAGGTCCGAGCTCACGCGCGACTGTTGCAGCAGCAGCGTTTCGTACTGGCGGGTCAGGTCGTCGAGCACCACCTGCAGGTTGACCAAGTCGTTGGCGGACTCGGCCAGCGAGCGCGACAACTGCTGCTGCGTGGTGAAGCGGTCGAGCTCCAGCGGATCGAAGGTCTCGTCGTTGGTCTCGTCCTCGCGCTGGTAACGCGCGACGATCTGCGCCTCCGTCTCGATATCGAGGCGGCGCAGCTGCTCGCGCAAACGATCCGTCGTCTGGTTCAGTTCGGCGAGGTTGGCGCGGAAGGCGCCCAACTGCTGTTCCAGTCGTGCGCGATAGATCGCGACTTCGCCGGCGTAGTTGACCAGGCGGTCGAGCAGGTCGGCGCGGATGCGCACCTGTTCCTGCGGCGCGCGCATGCCCGAGGTTTCGTCTTCCTCGGCCATCGCTTCCATCGGCGCCGACAGCGGCTTGAGCGGGGCCGCGGGCGCCGCCGGTGCGGGCGTGGCGGCGCGAACCGGCGCGGCCGGCGTTTCCGTCGCACCGGTTTCGGCGGCCTCGGCGGTTTCCGGCGCGGCCTCCGCTTCCAGCGGCATGCCGGCGGCGAGCGCCTCGACCTGCGCGATCAGTCCGGCCGGCAAGGCGATGGCCTTGCGTTCGCCGATGCGCCCCACCATGGCATGCAGGCGGTCGAAGCCGCGCTCCAGCACCACGATGCCAGTCTCATCGAGTTCGCGCCTGCCTTCGGCCACGGCCTCGAGCAGGGACTCCATCGAATGGCCCAGGTCGCCGACGGCGTAGATGCCGGCCATGCGCGCACCGCCCTTGAGCGTGTGCAGGTCGCGCTGCAGCCCGGTGACGAGTTCGCGATCGTTGGCGTCGTCGCGCAGCTTGGCCAACATGCCGTCCGAGTGGTCGAGGATGTCGGTCGATTCTTCGAGGAAGATGTCGAGCAGATCCGTGTCGAGGTCGCTGGTGTCGAGCGCCTCGTCCGGATCGGACGGATCCATCGCCAAGGGCACGACGACGCGCGCGGCGTGCACGACCGGCTCGGGTGCGGCTGCCACCGGTTCCTCGGCGGCGACTTCTTCCGGCTCGTCCTGGATGAGCAGTTCGGCTTCTTCGACTTCTTCGGTCGCTTCGGCTTCGGCTTCGATTTCGGCCTCGGCTTCTTCCGCCGCCGCCTTTTCCACGGCGTCGGTTTCCACGGTTTCGAATTCCGCGACCGCGTCGGCGCCAGTCTCCAGCGCTTCGACCGAATCGGCGGAAGGAATATCGGCAACTTCCGCAACTACCGGCGCTTCCGCGTCGGCGCTGATGCTGCCCTCCGGCGTCAGGTCGGCGGCGACCGGCACGTCGGCATCCACCGGCGCTTCTGTCGCAGGCGCGGTCAAGGCCTCGAGTTCGTCGAGGCTCAGGCCGTAGAAGTCGTCGCCCGCCGGCGCCGCTGCCGCGGTTTCGACGGCTTCTTCCATAACGGCTTCGGAAGCCGCCGGCTCCGACGTTTCCGGCTCGACCGCCTCCGGTTCGCTCGGCACCACGGCCGCGGCCGGTTCGCTGGCGAACGCAGCGATCATGGAAGCCAATGCATCGTCGGCTTCGAGTGCGGGCAGCGATTCCTCGCCCGTCTGTACCGGTTCGGCCTGGGCCGTTTCCGCAACGGCCTCTTCGGCCTGCTCCGGCGCAGTCTCGCCCAGATCCGCCGCTTCTTCCTCGATGGCCATCGGCGCTTCGACGACCGGCAGCGGGACATCTTCGATCTCGCCTTCGTCGAAGGAGAAATCGCCGAGATCGGCTTTTTCCTCGACGGCGAAATCGTCCAACGAAAGCAGTTCCGTCGGCGGCAGCAAGTCGGCTTCGGCCAGTTCGGCCACGCCTTCTTCGGCCACCGGCTCGATGTGCTCGGCGGCGAACGCCGGCTCGGATTCCTCGGCTTCGACCGGCAGCAAGGTCTCTTCGAGTTCCGGCAGCGCTTCGGACACCACCGGCTCGGCCTCGACGGGCGCGACTTCCGGCGCGGCGACAACGGGCTCGATTTCGGCCTCGACCACCGGCGGTTCCGCAGACGCCGCCACCGGTTCGGGTTCGGGTTCGATCGCCGCTTCGACGACAGGTTCTTCCTCGACCGGCGCAGACGGCAGGGTCAGGTCGATGCCCACCTCGGTCACCGTGGCGTCGGCGAAATCCGGGATCGCCGACACATCCGGCGTCTCCAGCACGACCGCCTGCGGCATGATCCCGATTTCTTCCGGCTCGATGGAGACCGGAACCATCGGCGCCGAAGAATCGGGCAAGGCGTCGCGCAAGGCATGCGCGCGCGCCGACAGGTCGGCGAACTCAGGCAACTGCGGTCGCGAAGCTTCCAGCGCGGTGATCGTCTTGCGGATCGCCGCGGCGGTGTCGGCGATGACCGCCACGCCTTCGGCGTTCGGCGTCTGATGATGCGCGAGCGCACGCTTCAGGTAACCCTCGACCGGCGCGGTGACGTCGGTGATGACGGAGATCTCCGTCATCGCGAAGGCCCCGTTCATCGTATGGATGGAGCGCAGCAGCGGATCGGTGATCGGCTGCGGCCCCCGGGCGGCGCACTGCGCCAACCAGGCATCGACCGTCTCGAGATGACCGGCGACCTCCGGCTTCAGGATTTCGAACAGCACCGGATCGATGGCGAAGGCCGGTGCGGGTTCGCCGCCGACGTCCGCGACGACCGGCGCTTCCACCGCGGCTGCCGCTTCGGCGACCTCGGGTTCGACGGGCGCACCACCGATGTCGGCACCCGTCGGAATATCGGCGGCGGCCATGGCGAGCACGGAGGGCTGGTACAGCGCTTCTTCGCCGGTCGCCAGACGTTCGGCGACCGCCTGAATGCCTTCCAGGTCGGCATGCACGGTTTCGCCCTGCAATGCGGCGCGCAGCAAGGGCAGCTGGTTGAAAGCGTGTTCGATCAGGGCGATGACGGCGGGCGAAGCCGGGCGCGTGCCGTCGAGCACGCGGTTGAGCATGTTTTCGACTTTCCAGCTGAACTCGCCCAGCGTCTTGGCGCCGACCAGACGGCCGCTGCCTTTTAGCGTGTGGAACACGCGGCGGATCGGGCGCAGCAACTCGCCGTTATCCGGCGCATTGCGCCAGGGCGGCAACAACTGTTCGAGGTTGCCGATCTCTTCTTCGAATTCTTCGAGGAAGACTTCGCGGATCTCGTCGTCGATCTCCTCGCTGCTGGCGCCATCGAAACCGGGCACGACCGGAAGATTCGATGCGGCGGCCAGAGCGACCGCTACCGGCGCGACGGCGACAGGAGCCGCAGCGACCGGAATGGTCACGGCTTCCACCACCGGCACAGGCTTGGGAGCCTCCGGTTCGGCGACGACAGGGGCCGGCGTCGGGGTCGGCGCCGCAGCGACAGGCGCGGGTGCAGGTGGCGCGGGGGTCGCAGCGGCAGGCGCGGGCGGTGCCGCGACCGGAGCCGGCGCGGCCGGCTTGGGCGGCGGCGGGGCCGCGGCTTCTTCGGCCGGCAAGGGCCAATAGCCCAAGGCCTCGAGACTCTTGCGCGCGACATCGAGGATCTGGTCGCGGTTCGGTCGGCGATCGCGCAGGGCCTCGAGGAAATATTCGAGGCTCGCCAGCGTATCGGCGAGGCGATCCATCTGCTGGCCGTTCGGTACGCGATGGCGTTGCAGCAATTCCTTTTCGGTGAAGCGACGCACTGCCGTCAGGTAGTGCGAGGGCGGCTGGATATCGAGAATGCGAAGGGCGCCCGACACTTCCTCGAGCAGGCGCGGTACGTCGGCCAGTTGCGCGTGGTCCCAATGCGTTTCGACGAAGGCCACGAAGCATTGCCGGGCCTGGGCGAAATTGCCGATGGCCTCCTTGAGCAATACCTCCATGACCTTGCGCGATTCGCTGTCCGGCAACGGCATCGCGGTGGTTTCGGCGCTGCCGGTATCGCCGCGACCCAGGCGTTCGACCTGATCGTCGAGACTGGCTTCGACGTACAGCAGGGCGCCGGCGATATCGAGCAAGGTCGCTTCGTCGTTGCGGCGCTGGCCGGTGGTGACGTCGTGGATGGCGGTGCGCTGTTCCTGTACGACGCGACGCGGCACGCCGAGACCGATCATGCCGAGCGTGTCGGCGATGCGATCGAGCGCTTCGACCTGGCCCAGCAGGTCCCCCGGCGCAGCGTCGGTGGTGCGCAAGTGCAGATCGAGCGCGTCCTTGACGCGCATCAGGTCTTCCTTGATCGCGCCGGCGACCGTTTCCAGCAGGGCGCGGTTGTGGCCGGTGAGGCTGCCGCGCGCATGCGCGAGTTCGGCTTCGCTCGGCACGTTGGCGCTGAGGCCGAACACCTCGCGGATCTCGCCGATGCGGCCGTGATCGCTGTTCTCGTGCGCGACGAAATACAGCAGCTGACGCGTCAGGTCGATCGGCGGATCGGAACGGAATGCGCTGTCGGCGCCATCGGCCAGGCGCTTGATCTCGCGCTCGACCTTGGACAAGGCCTGTTTCAACGGATTGCTGACCGGGAACGCGTTCTTGCCGAGCGCGTCGAGCGTGCCGGCGGCGACCCAGAACAGACGGCGTGCCGATTCGGCGGTGGTGATCTGTACGAGTTGTTCGCAGACGTCGGTCAGGTCGCGCACCGTCGCCGTGCTGTTGTCGTCCTTCAGCCAGCGCAGCAACGCGCCCTGGTAGAGGTTGCGCAGGGCCTCGGCCCGGCGGCGCAACTCGTCGTGCGGCATCGGCACGGCCGGACCGGCCGCCGAAGCCGGCAGGGGCCGCGACAGATCCGGCGAGAACAACACGTCCTCCGCCAGGCCCTTCTCGCCGCGCGCGTCGCGCAGCGAATTCAACAGGGGCAACAGGACGATCGGGATGTCGCGATGGCCGCTTTGCAGGCGCTCGAGGTAATCGGGCAGCTGCACGATGCCCTGCATCAGCACCGCGTAGGCGTCGTCGCGCTTTTCGATCTTGCCGTCGACCAGCGCCTTGGAAAGCTGCTCCATTTCCTCGGCAACCATCGCCGCGCCGTACAGCTCGACCATGCGCAAGGTGCCCTGCACCTGGTGCAACAGACCGGCGCAGGCCTTGAGTTCGGCGGGATTCTCGCCTTCCTCGACGTAGGACTGCAGCGCGTTCCGCGCCTGCCTGAGCGTCTCGTCGAGCTCGGGCTTGACCCAGGTCAGCGTGGTGAAATCGATGTTGTCTTGCGGCCTCATGCCCGGATCCTGTCAGTGCCGGGCTGCCGTCGCCGGCAGCCCCGCCAAACCATTGCCCATCAAACCCGCAACGATCACTCCGACGGCAGCTTGAAGTCGGCGACCGAACGGCGGAGGTCGGCGGCGAGCTGCGCAAGGTTTCCGATCGACTCGGCCGTCTGGCTGGCGCCTTGCGACGTCTGCGTGGTGATTTCCTGAATCACGGACATGGTCGCGGTGATGTTGGTAGCGGCGGCCGACTGCTGACGGGCGGCGGTGGAGATGTTCTGAATGAGGTCGGCGAGGTCGTTCGACACCTTTTCGATCTCGCCCAGGGCCAGGCCGGCGTCCTCGGCCAGTCGGGCACCGGCCACCACTTCCGCGGTGGTCTGTTCCATCGAACTCACGGCTTCGTTGGTGTCGGACTGAATCGTCTGCACCAGCGCTTCGATTCGCTTCGTCGCGTTGGACGCGCGTTCGGCGAGTCGCTGCACTTCGTCGGCCACGACCGCGAAGCCGCGGCCCGCTTCGCCGGCGGATGCCGCCTGAATGGCGGCGTTAAGAGCAAGGATGTTCGTCTGTTCGGCGATGTCGTTGATCAGTTCCACGATCGAGCCGATTTCCTGCGAGCTTTCGCCGAGGCGCTTGATTCGCTTCGAGGTTTCCTGGATCTGGTCACGGATGTTGTCCATGCCCTGGATCGTCTGGCGCACCACGTCGGCGCCCTTGGCGGCGATTTCCACCGATCGATGGGCCACGTCGGCGGACTCCGCCGAGTTCTTAGACACCTGGTCGATGCTCGACGCGATTTCGTTGATCTTGGCCGAGGCCGAGGTGATCTGCTGCGCCTGGTGTTCGGCGGCGTCGGCGAGGTGCATGGCGGTCGCCTGCGATTCCTGCGCCGAGGCCGCTACCTGCACGGCGGTGTCGTTGAT
>CAYWHO010000069.1:0-9981 GCA_964458195.1 uncultured Arenimonas sp. | reverse complement strand
GGCGCCGTTGATCGTCTTCACGGTGTTGCGCGGGCAGGTGTAGGAGAACGCCGTGTTGCTGGTGTTCGTCGAGGCGTTGTTGAGGTTCACCGTCTTGACGTTGGTGTTGTTCATGGTGCACGTCGTGCCGCTCTGGGCCACGTCGTTGTAACCGTAGTTGGTGCCGTACTCGTACTGGCCGGTCTTGGCGTTGCCGCCGGGGCCGGTGCCGATCAGGGCGTGCGTCAGGCCATCCCACTGCTTCAGCACGGCGCCGGTGGCGGCGTCGAGGATCACGAAGGGACGGGTCGCCTTGCCGTTGCCGTCGGCGAAGAAGGTCACCACATAAGCCATGTGGGCCTTGCCGGCGTCGTCGATGAAGATCTGCTGCGTGGTGCTGGAGCGCTGGATGTTCATCGAAGCGGCGCGATCGCCGAGAGCGGCCTGCTTGCCGAGGTCGAAGGCGCGGGTCTTGGCCATCAGGGCGGCGTTGCGCGGCAGCTGGGCGGCGAGACCATCGACCTTGCGGCCGAACAGGTTGCGCACGATGCCGCGGCCTTCGCTCACGATGATCTGCTCACCGAAAATCGGAATGCCGCGGAAGGTCTGCTGGTAGCGATAGTGGTTGGTGCCGTCCTTGTCGACGCGATGCGTCAGCACCGTCAGGCGGGACTCGGAGTCCAGGCCAACGAGTTCGGCGTGGCGCTGTTCCGGCTTGACGGAAGCCATGCCCTGGGTGGCGAGGCGATACTGGTGGTTCACCTGGGCCAGGTCGGCCTGGTGCAGGTCGGTACGCGCAGCGGCATGGGCAGTGGTGCCGGCCAGGAGCAGGGCGGTGGCGGCGGCAAGCTGATGCAGGCGGAGCACGTTCTGATTGGATCGAATCACGATGGTGTTTCCCCGGTCTAAGTTGGTGGACGGCCAAATCGGCCATTACGGCATCCTTGCGTCCGGGCCCCCTCGACGCACGCTCTTCCCTGCGGGGCCTCTCGGGCCTCGAGATCAGAACCAGGGGAGGTGCAACGTCACCCGGATGGCGTGACGACTTTCACAAAATCGTCAAGCGGGGCCGACCGTAGCGTGACGAAAGTCACGGGTCACGCTGCACTGCAACAGCTTTGTCAAGTTCGTCCGAGGCGTTGAATATGCTTGACGCCAGCCCCGCTGTCGGCCCCGGAAAACCGGGGTTTTCTTCCGTTTGCTGCGCTGCAGAAGGGTGCCGGCCGTCGGACGGGACTCAACACATCGAGACGGTGGATGACCCGGATTTTCCGTGCCGCAGCGCCGCAATTTCCGTTTTTGCGCAAATCCGCGCGCGAATCCGATACCGCGAAAAGAAAAACCCCGACACGAGGTCGGGGTTTTTTCCGAAAACATTGCCGCAAGAATCAGAAAGTGACGCTCCAATTGTTCAGGGTGCCCGACTGCAGGCGCAGGGAATCGGTCACGCGCAGCTTCCAGGCGCCGTTCAAGGCTTCGCTGGAAAGATTGACCGAGTACGTCTGCACGATGTTGGCGCCGGTATCGAAACGATCGACCGCCTTCAGCAGATACACGCTGCCATCGGGCGCGAGCAGTTCGACCTTCACTTCGCCGCGACGCGGGTGCGTGATGTTCACCGCCACCTGGGCGTTGTTCGGCGCGTTGCCGCTGCGACCGCTGACATTGATGGTGCTGGTGATGGCCTGGCGGTCCGGGATCGGCGTCGGCGTATTGTTGGAGTAGGTCTGCGCTCCGCCACCGCCACCACCGCCGCCAGTGCTGAAGCTCGGCGTCAGGGTCACGCCCGAATAGCTCGAATAGGCCTTCATGCGCACGTAGTAGGTGCCGGCCTGCGGCGTCGCGAACGTGCAGGTTTCGACGTTGCCGGACTTGTAGGGTCGGCAGTCGTAGCTGCTGTCGGTCGGCGCGCTGCCGAACTTGACGTACATGTCCATGTCGCCGGTGCCGCCGGTGCTGGCGAAGTTGAGGTTGCTCGCGCCGGACGGCACGACCAGGGTGTAGTTCACCGCGCTGCCGGTGGTCGCCGAGATGCCGGTCACCGGAACGTTGTTGGTCAGGGGGCCGCCGTCCACGTCGCCGCCGCCACCGCCGCTGTCGGGCGAACCGCAGGCCACTCCCACGGACGCGAACGCGGCCGTGACATCGGCCGCGGCGTAGCCCAGGTCGGTCGCCGCGGTCTGCACGCCGCAGGCGCCTTCGTTGAAGCCCACGCTCGACGTCCAGTACAGCTGGTTGGCGCGCGCGAAGGCCTTGAACGCCTTCTGCGTGTTCCAGTTCGGCTTGGTGGCCAGCAGGTAGAACGCCTTGTTGTAGACGCCCGACGAATAATGCACGTCCAGGCCGTCGAAATAATTGGCGGCGTTGTCGATCGAGGCGCCGTCCTGCGGCGGATTGTTCATGTAACGCAGGGCGCCGTTGGCCTTGAAGATCTCGGCACCGACCATCCAGTCGTTCGTGCCCTTCATGTAGTACTCGGCGGCCTCGCCGGCCATGTCGGAAAAGGCTTCGTTCATGCCGCCCGAACGGCCGTCGTAGATAAGGTTGGAGTTCTGCTCGGTGAAACCGTGCGAAACCTCGTGCGCGGACACGTCGAGACTGACCAGCGGGTAGAAGGTGTTGGCGCCGTCGCCGAAGGTCATCGAAGTGCCGTTCCAGAAGGCATTCTCGTAGTTCTTCGAATAATGCACGCGCATCATCAGCTGGAAGGTCAGCGGCGCGACGCCCACGTAGGCGCCGTACATGTCGAAGATCACCTTGCCGAAGTAGTGCGCGTCGTTCAGCGGCGAATAGGCGCCGTTGATCGTCTTCACGGTGTTGCGCGGGCAGGTGTAGGAGAACGCCGTGCTGCCGGTCGTCTTGCCGTTGAGGTTGACGGTCTTGACCACGGAATTGTTCATCGTGCAGTTCGTACCGCTCTGCTCGACGTCCAGGAAACCGTAGTTGGTGCCGTACTCGTACTGCCCGGTCTTGGCGTTGCCGCCGGGGCCGGTACCGATCAGCGCATGCGCCAGGCCCTCCCACTGTTTCAACACGGCGCCGCTGGAGGCGTCGAGGATGACGAAGGGACGCGTCGGCGCGCCGCCCTCGGGTTTGTCGGCGAAGAACTCCACGACATAGGCGCGGTGCGCACGGCCACCGTCGTCGACGTAGATCATTTCGCGCGCTTTCTCGTTCTCGAAGACCATGCCGCCCTGGCGCTCGCCGAGCGCGGCGGTCTTGCCCAGCGCCAGCGCGCGGCTCGACGGCATCACTCGGGCATTGCGCGGCAGTTCCGAGGCGAGCCCGGAAACCTTGCGGCCGAACAAATTGCGCACGATGCCGCGACCTTCGCTGACGACGACCTGCTCACCGAAGATGGGCAAGCCGCGGAACGTCTGCTGGTAGCGGTAATAGTTGGTGCCTTCCTTGTCGACCCGGTGGGTCAGCACCTGCAGGCCCGACTCGGCATCCAGTCCCAGCAGCTCGGCGTGCCGCTGCGCGGCCGAGGCCGGCATCCCCATGCCCTGGGTCGCCAGGCGGTACTGGTGGTTGACCTGCGCCAGGTCCAGGCGGTGCAGCTCGGTGCGCGAGGCCGCTTCGGCGCCGGTGGCGGCGAGAACGAGGGCGGTAGCAATGGCAAGGCGCTGCAGGCACGGCGCGCGGGTCGGGGATGGGTACATGGAAACCTCAGACATGATGGGACGGCACGCAATTATTAAACGTGACTCTGCGACCGTAGCGGCCGCTATGGTGCGGGTCACGCTGCAGTGCAGCAATCCGGCGGACTTCAGGCGTATTGCACGAATTCCCGCCCCTCGCGGCACCGCCCAGGCCGATTCAAAGCATGCCTGTTTCGAGCCGCGCCACGTCGGACATCATGCTCTGGTTCCAGGGCGGGTCGAAAACGAGTTCGACATCGGCCTCCTGAACCGTCGGCACCCGCTCGACCTTGCTGCGCACGTCCTCGACCAGGATGTCGCCCATGCCGCAGGCCGGCGCGGTCAAGGTCATCCGGATCACCGCCCGGCGGCGGCCTTCCTCGATGCGTTCGAGGTCGCAGGAATACACCAGCCCCAGTTCGACGATGTTCACCGGAATTTCGGGATCGAAACAGGTGCGCAACTGTCGCCACACCAACTGTTCCACCGCCTCGTCGTCGGACTCGTCCGCGAGGCTGAGCGGCGCGGGCGGTTCCTTGCCGAGGGCGTCGGCATCCTCGCCCGCAATGCGGAACAGATTGCCTTCGATGAACACGGTGAACGAGCCACCGAGGGCCTGGGTGATATAGCCGATGCTGCCGGCGGGCAGCGTGACCTTGTCGCCCTGGGGCACAAGCACGGCGGCGCAATCGCGCTCGAGTTTTACCGGCTCGCTGGTACGGGAATAGGCCACGATCGTCCTGTGCTCGGAAGTGGAACCCGGTTATTTTACCGGTTCGCCTCGCCAGGACCGCGCGTGCCCCCTGCCTTTTCTCCGTTTCGCTGGCTGCTGCCCCTGTGCGCGGCCCTTGCCGGTGGCCTCGGCTTCATGGCCTTGTGGACCTTCGTGGCGGTCTGGACCGGGAAACCGCAGGCCTGGCTGGCTCCCTTGGCGGCCGTCGACATCGCCCTGATGCTGCGACTCGCGCGCGCGCCCAAGGGAGCGGCGCGCATCTGGCTGGCCGTCGTCGCCACCGGCGCCACCGTCCTCGGCGGGCTGTGGCTGATCGTGGCCACCCAACTCGGCCTGGTCATGGGCCTGGATCCGCTGACCTCGTCCCAGCGCCTGGGACTGGTGCTGTTCGAAACGCTCACCCGGTTGTCGCTGCAGTACTCCGACTACATGCTGATCGTGCTGGCGCTGCCGCTGGCCGCCTGGCTGACGCGCGCGCGGCGGCTCTGACAGGCTGGCCCCGACGTGGGCTCAGTGCCCGCCGTCGACCGCCTTCAGTTCGGACACGAGCTGGCCGATGGCCGCCGCCGCGTCGCCATAGAGCATGCGGGTGTTGTCGGCGTAGAACAGCGCATTCTCGATGCCGGCGAAACCCGTGCCCTTGCCGCGCTTGATGACGATCGTGTTGCGCGAGGCGACCACGTCGAGGATGGGCATGCCGTAGATCGGAGAGGCCGGATCGGTCTTCGCCACCGGATTGACGACGTCGTTGGCGCCGATCACCAGCGAAACATCGGTGGTCGGGAATTCCGGATTGATGTCGTCCATGTCGGCGATCAGGTCGTAGGGCACGCCCGCCTCCGCCAGCAACACGTTCATGTGGCCGGGCATGCGGCCTGCGACGGGATGGATGGCGAACTTCACCTTCACGCCGCGCTTGATCAGCAACTGCGTCAACTCCCAGACCTTGTGCTGCGCCTGCGCCACCGCCAGGCCGTAGCCCGGCACGATCACGACGCGCTCGGCATAGGCCATCATCGCGGCGACGTCGCCCGCCTCGATCGGCTTCTGCGCGCCGCTGATTTCCTGCGCCTGGCCGCTGGCGCCGAAGCTGCCGAACAACACGCTGGCGATCGAGCGGTTCATGGCCTTGGCCATCAACTGCGTCAGCATGGTGCCGGCCGCACCGACCACCATGCCGGCGATGATCAAGGCCTCGTTGCCCAGCACATAACCTTCGAACGCGACGGCCAGACCGGTCAGCGCGTTGTACAGCGAGATCACGACCGGCATGTCGGCGCCACCGATCGGCAGCGTCATCAGGATGCCCACCGCAAGCGCCGCAACGAAGAAACCGATGATCAGCGGCTGCTGCAACAGGAAGATGGTCGCGACGCCAAGACCGACCGCGGCGAGAAAGACCAGTCCGTTGAACAACTGCTGGCCGGGGAAGACGAAGCGCTTGTCCATGCGGCCGTCGAGCTTGGCCCAGGCGATGACCGAACCGGTGAGCGAGATCGAGCCAATGAGCGCGCCGACAACCGCGAGCACCAGCGCGGTCTGCGACGGCGCCTGGCCCAGCGCGGCGAATTTCAACAACTCCACCGCGCCGATCGCCGCGGCCGAACCGCCGCCGAGGCCGTTGTACAGCGCCACCATCTGCGGCATGTCGGTCATGGCGACCTTCTTGCCGGAAATCCACGCGATGATCGTGCCGAGCGCCACCGCCAGCGCGATCAAGGCCAGGTTGTGCAGACCCGGCAGGAGGAAGGTCGCTGCCGTCGCCAGCAGCATGCCGGCGCCCGCCCAGCGGATACCGCTGGCCGCGGTCTTCGGCGAGGCCATGCGCTTGATGCCGAGGATGAACAGCAGGGCCGCGGCGAAGTAGCTGGCCTTGACCAGCAGGGGCAGCCAGCTCATGCGCCGCCCTCCTTCTTCTCGGACGGCTTGAACATTTCCAGCATGCGTTCGGTGACGACGTAGCCGCCGGCGGCGTTGCCGGCGCCCATCAGCACGGCGAGGAAGCCGATGACCTTCTCCATGGGCGTGTCGGCATGGCCCAGCACCACCATCGCGCCGATCATGACGATGCCGTGCACGAAGTTCGAACCCGACATCAGCGGCGTATGCAGGATCACCGGCACGCGGCCGATGATCTCGTAGCCGGTGAAGGCCGCGAGCATGAAAACGTACAAAGCCAGGAATCCATCCATCGAGCCGTTCTCCCCGGTCAGGCCCTCGCATCATAACCGCAGGCTGAAGCGGTCCGCGCTTCGGTCAACCCGGAGGCCGCCGGCGCGTTCTTGCCATTGCCCCCAACCGAAGGAGACGGCACGATGAAATCCATGCTGCTTGCCCTGCCCCTGCTGCTGGCCGCGACCCTGGCCCAGGCCCACGATCGCGGCGACCGGATCGAACACCGCTGGGATCGCCGCGGCGACCGCATCGACCTGCGCCTCGATCGCGCGTCCGCGCGGCAGGATGCGCTGGGCCACGAGCATGCCGCCGCCGTGCTGGACCACCGTGGCGATCGCATCGATCGCCGCATGGACCGCGTTGGCGCGCGCCGCGAGGCCCGCTTTGACCGCCGCCACCCGTAACTTGGATCTCGGCCGCCTGCCCGAGCTGCAGGAACCGGCCGCCGCCGCGGCCGGCCTGGCCGTGCCCGCGACGCTGGACGAGTTCCTCGCCGCCGTCGAACGACGCGCCTTCCGCCTCGCCGAGCTGGCGCTCGGCCATCGCGACGACGCGCTCGACGCGGTGCAGGAGGCGATGATCAAGCTGGTGCAGTACCGCGCGCGGCCGGCCGGAGAATGGTCGCCCTTGTTCTGGAGCATTCTTCGCCGGCAACTGACCGACCGGCACCGCCGCAACGCGGTGCGTCGGCGCGTGATCGCCTTCTTCGGACGCAGCGAGGAAGAAGCGGAAGATCCGATCGAATCCCTGCCCGATCCCCGGGAAGATCCCGCCCGCCGGCATACCGACGGGCATGCGTGGCGCGCGTTGGGGCAGGCGCTGCGCGCCCTGCCGCGACGCCAGCGCGAGTGTTTCCTGCTGCGCGAGCTGCAGGGTTTGAATGTCGCCGAAACCGCCGCCGCCATGGGCTGCTCGGAAGGTTCGGTGAAGACGCACCTGTCTCGCGCCATGCAGGCGCTGCGACTTCAACTGGAGGACTGGCGATGAGCCGCCAAGAACCGCCCCGCGATCCGATCGCGGACAAGGCCCGCGACCTGTTCGACCGGCAATGCGAACAGCTCGACCCGCGCACGGCCGCGCGACTGCGACAAGCGCGGCGCGAAGCCGTCGCGCCGCGCACATCGCGGCCGACCTGGCTTCCGCTGGGCGTCGCGACGGCGGCGATGTTGCTGGTCGGCGTCGCCTGGTGGATGCCGCGGCCATACGACGGCGGCGGAACGCAGGCCACGGTCGATTCGGCCCTGACGCCGGACATCGAAGGCGACGTACTGGCGAACGAGGCCGATTCGGAAATGTATTCCTGGCTCGGCGACGCGCCGGTCGCGCCGGACGAGGGCGCCCTGTGATGCGCGCGCTGGCATTCCTGTTGCTGGCCTTCTTCGCCTTCTCGGCGATGGCGCAACAACCTGCGCGCTCCACGCCGCCCCCGGGCGTGGCGGTGCCGAGCTGGAACCAGCTCGATGCCCAACAGCAGCGCGACTTGGCGGAGTTTTCCGATCGCTGGGATCGCATGCCGGCATCGCGCCGCGTGCAGGTACTCGAACGTTACGAACGCTGGCGCGGACTACCGCCGGAAAAACGCGCGGCCATGCGCGACGGCTGGCGCAATTTCCGCGAGATGAGCCCGCGCCAGCGCGAACAGGTACGCCACAGTTTCGAAGCCCTGCGCCGCCTGCCGCCGGAAGAGCAACGCCGACTGCGCGGCATCTGGCAGGGCATGAACCCGGAGCAGCGTCGCGCCTGGCTCAAGGCCGGCGGCCCCGGCGTGGCGCCACCGCCGCCCTGAGGACACGCAGTCGCGGGTCTTTCAGGCCTTGCGTTCGCCGGCGTGGGTCAGGCAGGTTTTCGCGATCAGCTCGTCTTCCCAGTCGAGCTTCAATCCCTGTTCCTTGTCGAGCATCAGCGACAGGAAATTGAACACGTTGCGCGCGTACATCTCGCTGGCATGCAGGGCGCCCATGCTGGCGAGATTGAGCGGACCGGCCACGGTGACGCCGCCCGTCTCGATCGTTTCGCCCGGCCGGGTCAGTTCGCAGTTGCCGCCGGTCTCCGCCGCCAGATCGACGATCACGCTGCCCGGTTTCATGCCTTGCACCATCGCCGCCGTGACGATCTTCGGCGCAGGGCGCCCCGGTACGGCGGCGGTGGTGACGATGACATCCACGTTCTTCAGGTGTTCGCCGAGCCGGCGCTGCTGCTCGGCGCGTTCCTCGGCCGTGAGCTCGCGTGCATAACCGCCCTCGCCCTTGGCCGACACGCCGAGATCGAGGAATTTACCGCCCAGCGATTCGATCTGCTCGCGCGTCTCCGGCCGCACGTCGAAACCCTCGACCTGGGCGCCGAGCCGGCGCGCCGTGGCGATGGCCTGCAGGCCGGCCACGCCGGCGCCGACGATCAGCACTTTGGAAGGACGAATGGTGCCGGCGGCGGTAGTCAGCATCGGAAAAAAGCGCGGCGCGAGTTGCGCGGCGATCAGCACGGCCTTGTAACCGGCCATGCCCGCCTGCGAACTGAGCACATCCATCGCCTGCGCGCGCGTCGTGCGCGGCAATTTCTCCAGCGGGAAGGCGGAGGCCTTGCGCGACACCAGGGTTTCGATCCGGGCCGGGTCCGCATGCGGCGCCAGCAGGCCGACGAACACCGCACCTTCCTTCAATCGTTCCAGTTCGGCATTGCCCGGCGGTTGCACGCAAACCAGCACATCGGCGCTCGCGAGCAGGGCGTTGCGGTCGGAGACGATTTCGGCGCCCGCATAACTTTCGTCGGTGAATCCGGCCGGCAGCCCCGCACCGGACTCGATGCGCACCTGCGCGCCGGTGGCCAGCAACTTCTTGCAGGTTTCCGGGCTGATCGCCGCCCGGCGTTCGCCGGGCGCGGTCTCGCGCGCAAATCCGATGATGGGGGTCGCCGCCATGCCTGCATCCTCCGCGAATGGGAGGATGCTACCGGATGCGGCGGGCTTTAGTCGAAGGCGCGGCGGTGCCGCGGATCAGGCGACGTCGTTCTGCAGGCGGCCCATGACCCGGTGCAGGGCCTGGTCGAAGACCTGGTCATGCGCGCGCAGGGCGAGCTTGCCTTCCTTCTTCATCGCCGCCAGCTCCTCGACCGAGGCGACCAGCACGCGCACGCCACGGCGATTGACGAACATCAGGCGCGCCGAAATCGGACTCAGCCAGCTCAGCTTGGCCGGATGCAGGCGGCCGTCTTCGCCGGCCAGGTCGATCCAGGCACCGACCTTGAGCGCGCGGATGGCGGGCAGATCCTCGGCGTCGTAGTCGAAGCGATCCTTGTCCGACACCAGGCTCAGCAGCGGCTTGATCTCCTGCGGCAACGACTCGACGCCATAGGCGGTCGCCGGCGCGGTTTCGGGCGTGGTGCCGGCCTTGGCATGCTGCTGCACGCTTTCGATCGCCGCGACCAGGCCGCGCAAGGTTTCATAGGCCGCCTCGCCGG
>CAYWHO010000068.1:0-10035 GCA_964458195.1 uncultured Arenimonas sp. | reverse complement strand
GGTTTTCGGTTTTCGGTTTTCGGTTTTCGGTTTTCGGTTTTCGGTTTTAGGTTTTAGGTTTTAGGTCGTAGGCTGGGCTGAAAAGCCCAGCTTTCGAGCGAGACCGTGCTGGGCTGACGAGCGTAAGCTGGGCTGACAAGCCCAGCCCACATAAAACCTAAAACGTAGAACGTAAAACATCCAAGAATCCGACACTCCAAAAGCTGGGCTTACCAGCCCAGCCTACGATGCCGGAACGGAAAGCACGCGCCAGGCCGGGAATTCGCTGCCCGGCGCGGGTTCGGCGATCCAGCCGCAGGCGAGCAGGCCATCGTCGCTGCCGGCTTCGCACAGATATACCGCGATCGCACCGTATTGCTGTTCCGTCGGCACGAGGGCCCAGCCTTCCGGCAAAGCGCGTCGTTCGCGGCGCAAGTCCGCTTCGAGATGCGAAGCGGTATTCGATTCGAGGATCTTCCGCCCCGCTTCGGTTTCGGCCGAACGCACGATGGGTATTTCGACGTCCAGCACCGGTCGCGCTGCGGGACGTTCGACGCGCAGGGCATGACCCTCGAGCTTGCGCGCGATCGCCTCGGGCACGGCATACGCCCAAGGCCGCCGCACAAGATGCTCGGCGACGAAGCGGCCGATGTAAGGCACCTTCACCGCGATCGGCCCGCCGTCGAGCGCATAGGGCTCGCGCGTCAGGATCTCGACTTCGCGATCGGGAAAAGCCTCCAGCCGATATCGCACGGCGATTTCCTCCGGCGGTATCGCGCAGCCGGCCAACATCGAAACGATGGCCTCGCCATGCGCGGCGACATGCTGCAGCGTTTCGCGCAGGAAGGCATAGGTGACCGTCACGCGCTCGCGGAATCCGATGTACGAATAGGTTTCCAGCAGAAGATCGAGCCGATTGGTCAGGCCGCGGTAATTGCCGCCGAAACGCGGATGGTGCGTATAGGTGATCCAGCCCATGCCCTGCCCGCCTTCGTCGCGCAGGAAATTGCCGTAGTAGAAGGTGTCGCTGCCTTCGCTGCGCTTCACCGCGGACGATACCGCCGGCAGCAGCACGTCGCGCATGTAAGCGATCGGCTCCGGGCGCCCGCTGAGCACCGTGTGCGGGATGTCGTAGCTCAGGTCGAAACGATGGATCGAACCGTTGGTCGCATGGCAGTCGATCACCAGGTGCGCGTTCCAGCGATGGCAGACGCCGTCCTGCAGCAGGCGCATCTCGGCGCCGTCCTGGCGCATGTAGTCGCGGTTGAGGTTGATGCCGGCGGCATTCGTGCGCGTACCGACGCCCGATTCCGGGCCGAGCTGGCCCTCGAACTTGGTGATGTCGAGCCGGCGGTTCTCCGGACTGATGCGGTCGTTGCCGTCGGGATTGAACAGCGGCACCACGACCAGGGTCATGCGTTCGAGCAGATCGCCGTGGTGCCCGGCCAGGATATCGCGCACCAGCATCAGGCTCGCTTCCTTGCCCTCCACTTCGCCGGCATGGATTCCGTTGATGACCAGCACGACCGGCAAGCCGGAGGCGTGCGCGTCTTCCGGCGTGAAATGGCCGTGCGCGGACAGCACCAGCAGCGGCAAGGCACGGCCTTCCGGCGTGCTACCGAAGTCGGAAACATGCAAGCGCGAATCGTTCAGCGCGCGCAGGGCCTCGACGAAGGCCAGCACATCGGCATGGCGGGAAGTGTAGAAATAATCGCTGCTTTCGGCGCGGGTCAGCGGTGCGGAACGGGGTGGCAGGGGCATGGCGTGCCTTCGTGATTTTGGGTTGGGCGTTCGTGGTTCGGCGTGCAGCCGGCTAAGGCAGGGCGCGTTCGAGCAGCGTCGCGACAGGCGCATCGATCGGCAAGGTGCCGTAGGCCAAGCCGCCCTCGCGCGCGATGCGCGCGCGGCAAAAGATCGCTGCAACCTCGGCCTGCCCGCCGCGCCACAGCACCGCCGCCTGCAGCGCGATGGCCAGCCGTTCGACCAGCAGGCGCGCCTGCGATTCGGCATGGGCCGCATCGATTTGCATGCGCCCGCGCAACAGCTCGGCTTCGGCATCCAGCCTGGCGTCGGCACCGCGCACGGCATCGAGCTCGGCGAAATACGCCGCCATGCATTCCGGCTCGCGCTGCAGGACCCGCAACACATCCAGGCACTGGATATTGCCGCTGCCCTCCCAGATAGAATTCAGCGGCGCCTGGCGATACAAACGCGGCAGTCCCGACTCCTCGACGTAACCGGCGCCGCCGAGACACTCCTGCGCCTCGTTGACGAAACCCGGCGCGCGCTTGCAAACCCAGTATTTTCCGAGCGCCGTCGCCAGGCGTGCGAAGGCCGCTTCGACCGCATCGCGCGGACCGGCGTCGATCGCACGCGCCACGCGCAAGGCCAGGGCCGTCGCCGCTTCCGACTCCAGCGCGAGGTCGGCCAGTACGTTGCGCATCAGCGGTTGCTCGACCAGCCGCCGGCCGAAGGCATGCCGATGCCGCGCATGGTGCAGCGCCTGCACCAGCGCCTGGCGCATCAGGCTGGCCGAACCGATCAGGCAATCCTGTCGCGTCAGCGCCACCATCTGCAGGATCGTCGCGATGCCGCGCCCCTCCTCGCCGATGCGCCAGGCCAGCGCGTGGTGGAATTCCACTTCCGAACTGGCATTGCTGCGATCGCCCAGCTTGTCCTTCAATCGCTGCAGGCGCAGGCCGTTGCGTGACCCGTCCGGCGCGAAGCGCGGCAGCAGGAAGCAACTCAAGCCGGCGTCGGCCTGCGCCAGCACGAGGAAGGCATCGCACATCGGCGCCGAGAAGAACCACTTGTGCCCGACCAGTTCGTACAGGCCGTCGCCGACGGCCGTCGCCCGCGTGGTGTTGCTGCGCACATCGGAACCACCCTGCTTCTCCGTCATGCCCATGCCGATGGTATTGCCGGATTTCTCCCAGGCCGGCGCATGCGCGGCGTCGTAGTGATCGGACAGCACGCGCGGCAGCCAGGAAGCGGCCAGCGCCGGCGCCTGCCGCAGGCTCGGCACGCAGGCGTAAGTCATCGTCAGCGGGCAACTCGTGCCCTGGTCGGCCTGGTTGTGCAGGTACATGAGGGCCGCGCGCGCCACGTGCGCGCCGGGTGTCGCCGCGTGCTTCCAACCGAAGTTCACCACGCCGTGCGCGACCGCGTTCTGCATCAACCGGTGATAGGCCGGATGGAATTCGACCTGGTCGATGCGATGCCCGTAGCGGTCGAAAGGCTGGAACTTCGGCGGGTTCTCGTTCGCCAGCCGGCCGAGCTCCATCATCTCGCCGCCGGCCAGGCGACCGAGCGCGGCGACCTGCGGCTCGGCCCAGGCCGCGCCGTTGGCGCGCAGGGCTTCGCGCAATGGAAGATCGCTGGCGTACGCGTCGTACGGCGAGAGCGGCGGCGGCTGGTTGCCGACCTCGTGCGTTTCGCATCCGCGTCCGGCACCCATGCTTCAGTCCCGTTCGATCAGGCGGAAGGTGTTGCGACCGGCGGCCTTGGCGGCGTAGAGCGCCTGGTCGGCGGTCTCCAGCAAGACTTCCGGCATCGGCGCCTGCCAGAAGAAGGCGATGCCGACGCTGGAACTGGCCTGCACTTCGCCTTCCTCGAGCACGATGGGCTTCTTCATCTCCTCGATCAGCTTGCTCGCGATCAGCTCGGCGATGTCAGGCGAAAGCGCGTCTTCCACCAGCACGACGAATTCGTCGCCGCCGAAACGCGCGACCAGATCTTCCTCGCGCACGCAGCCCGCCAGCCGGCGCGCGAACTCGCGGATGACCTGGTCGCCGGCGCCATGGCCCAGGCTGTCGTTGATCTTCTTGAAATGGTCGATATCGAGATACATCAGGATCACCGGCAGGTGCTGGCGCTTGCTGCGCGCCAGCGCGATCAACAGGCGTTCGTCGAAATGCCGCCGGTTGGCCAGCCCGGTCAGGCTGTCGTAACGCGCCTGCTGCGCCAGTTCGATCTCGGCGAGCTTGAGTGCGGTGATGTCCAGCGTCAGGGCGAAGAAGCCGCGCACTTTTCCGTTTTCGTCGACGTCGGGCAGGTAGTTCGACTGGTAGTGATAGGCGCGCCCGGCGACCTCGCCGGTGCCCTCGAACGTGGCGCGTTTACCGGCCAGCGCCGCGGCCACGTGCGGTCGGATGTCGTTGTAGTACTTATCGCCGCGCACTTCCAGGAGCGTGCGGCCGATCATGCGTTCCGGCGGCACGCCGAAGATGCGCTCGTACATCGCGTTGGCGAAACGGTAGCGCTCCTCGGTATCGACATAGGCGATCAGCGCCGGCATGTTGTCGGTGACGGCGCGCAACAGTTGCCGGCTGCGCGCCAGGTCTTCCTCGGCGCGCTTGCGGGCGCTGATGTCGCGCCCGGTGTAGATCACTTCGAATCCGCCTTCGGGCCCGCTCGCCGGAACGCGCCGCGCCAGCGCCTCGATCCAGACGTAGCGACCGTCCTTGTGCTTTGCGCGATAGGTCGTCTGCACCGTGCCGCCGCTCTCGAACAGGCCTTTCAGGGTGGCGCCGAGCGCCGCGCGATCGTCCGGATGCACCAGCTCCCAGCGCGGCTCGACCAGCTCGGCCGGATCCCAACCCAGCATCTGCTTCGCGGCCGGCGAAACGTACAAGCGATGGCCGTCGGCACGCATGCGCACGACGAGGTCGCTGGAGTGGTCGGCGAGCATGCGGTAGCGCGCTTCGCTCTCGCGCTGCTTTTCCAGCGCGACCTCGAGCCGGGCGTTCGAGCGCCGCTGCAGGAAATAGAAAACCCCGACGGTGACCAGGGCCGCCAGGCCTAGCAGCAGCAGATAGGAATTGAGCCGGTTGATGCTGGCCAACGACTGGGCGTGCTCCTGCGCATGCCCGGCCTCGAGCTTCAGTCGATCGACTTCGGCGCTGCGGCGCGCGTACTCGACGCGCGCATCGAAGTCGTCCAGGGCCTTGGCGCGATCGGCCTGTTCGATCTCCGCCTGCAGTTCCAGGTAGCGCAGCAAGGTCGCGTTCTGCGCCTTGCCCTCGCTCCCGCTCTCGGCGCCGACGCGGACCAGCTCGTGCAGGACGCGCAGTTCGTCGCGCCCTTGATCGAGCTGGCGGAAAAGACCGGCGGCCAGCCGCAGCTCGCGTTCGCCCTCGTCTCTATCCCCGGACTGGATCGCCGCCAGGCCGATGATCTCGTGCCCCTGCCCTTGCATCTGCGCATTGCGCAGTTGCTGCGCCAACGCCAGCACCTGCCGCCCAGCCTTTTCCTGGGTCGGCGCATCGCGCTCGGAATGCGCCAGGCGCGCCCGTTCGATCAGCAGTTCCGCATGCAGCTTGGGGTCGTCCACCTGCGTCATCAGCGCTTCGGCCCGATCCAGCGAATCGTGGGCGGCGTCGGCTTGGCGCAGATAGGCCTGCGCCCGGGCGCGGTTACGCAGCAGGCGCACCTGCATCGAAACGGCCTCGCCGGCCGGCAGCATCTTCAGGCCACGATCGGCGTATTGCACCGCCAACTGGTGCTTGCCCAGCGAGTAGCTCAGCGAGGAGAAGGCGAGCAGCACGTCCGCCGAAAGATCGAGCGAAGGATGCTTCTGCAGCAGAAGCTGCGCCTGCCCCAGCAACTGCTCGCCGCGCGAATAATCCTGCAGCGCGATGCGTCCGCGAGCCTCGGCGATCAGGCCGCGCACTTCGAGCAGCGGAATCTTCGCCTGTCGCGCCGCCAACGCCGCCGCCAGACCCGCGTCACGCTGGCAGACCCAATCCGCCGCCACGCGGCAGGCGTTGGCCTGCGCGAGATGAAGCGAGGCCAGTTCCTGCGAAGCCTGCCGCCGCTTCGCATCGGCGATGCGCGCCGGCAGCAGGCGCAGGGCTTCCTGCGGATCGTTCAGCGCCTGGGTTTCCAGCGGATGCCTGTAACTCGCCCAATCGGTGCCCGGCCCGGGAGCGGCGGCCAGGCTGCGTCCGGAAAAAAACAAGGCCAGCAACAAGGCCACGACGGCGAACAGCGCGGCCCGGTCGGTTCGCCGGAAACTCATGCCTTGCAGAGTGCGAGCGATCCGGGCGGGCATCGGGGCCTCAGGCGGAATCGTCGGGCTCGAAGAAACACCATTTCACATCGGGGAACCGCGCTTTCAGCGCCATCTCGGTCGCATTGATCCGGGCGATCGCATCGGCCACGCTGATCGAGGAATCGGCCATTTCCGCCTGCACGGACACCAGGATGTCGTTGCCCATCTGCAGCGTGATCAGGTTGAAAACGCGTTTGATCTCGGGCCGTTGTTCGATGAAGGCGCGGATCGCTTCGCGTTGCACGCCTTCGACGCTTTGCCCGATCAGCATCGCCTTGACCTCGACCGCCACGAACACCGCGACGACGATCAGCAACGCGCCGATGCCAAGCGTGCCGATGGCGTCCCAGATCGGATTGCCGGTGATCATCGTCAGCACCACGGCGAACAGGGCGAAGACCAGGCCCAACAGGGCTGCCAGATCCTCGCCGAAAATCACCACCAGTTCGGCCTGCCGGCTGTCGCGGAACCAGCGCCACAGGCTCTGGCCGCCGCGCGCCTTGTTCACCTCGATCATGCAGGCGCGCATGGAGACGGCCTCGGCGGCGATGCCGAAAGTCAGCACGCCGACCGCGATCCACGGATAGCTCAGCGCTTCCGGCGCATGCAGCTTGTGCCAGCCCTCGTACAGCGAAAACATGCCGCCGACCGAGAACAGCATCAGGGCGACGAGGAAAGACCAGAAATAGATCTCCTTGCCGTAACCGAGCGGATAGTCCGGCGACGGCGGCCGTTTCGCCCGCTTGATGCCGAGCAGCAGCAGACCCTGGTTACCGCAGTCGGCCAGCGAGTGCACCGCTTCGGCCAGCATCGCGCCCGAACCGGTAATGGCGGCAGCGACGGACTTGGCCACGAAAATGGCGAAGTTGGCGCCCAGCGCGTAGAAAATCGTCTTGACGGAATCGCCTTTGCCGGCCATGCAACGCTCGCGCCTCTCCTGGTTTTTCTGGGTCTCAGTCTACCATCGCCCACCATTAGGCCCGCCGGGCCAGACTGGGCCGCAACTCTAGAGCAGCCCGACCAGGCCGGCGTGGCATGCTGGGAGCATGGCCAGCCCGCGTTCCCGCGCCTCCGACCCCTATCGCTGCGAAAGCCTGCGGCTCGCCGATGGCCGCGAACTGTGGTTGCGTCCGATCGATCCGGCGGACACGGCGCCGATCGACGCCGCATTCTCACTACTGCACGAAGACGAAGTCCGCCGGCGCTTCCTGCACCCGGTGAAAGCGCTGAGTCCCGATCACCTGCTGCGCCTGACCCATCCGCCCACGCACGAGGCCTATGCCATCGTCGCCGCCGAACCCTTGCCGGCCGGCGAAGCCCTGGTCGGCGCCGTCGCCCGCGCGGCGCGCGAAACGACGGGCTCGGACCGGGCCGAGTTCGGTCTGCTGGTCAGTCATTACATCGCCGGCCAGGGCCTGGGCCGGCGGATGCTGTCGCGGCTGATCGAATGGAGTCGCCGGGAAGGCCTGCGCACGCTTTGGGGCGACACGCTCGAAGACAATCTGCCGATGCTGCGCGTCGCCGATACCTTGGGTTTTCGCCGCGAAGCGCTGCGCGACGCTTCGGGCCTCATCCGGATCAGCCTGGACCTGACCCGACCGGCGCCGAAACTGCGCCGGCGCCGACACGGCTGACCGGATGCGGGCGGCTGCTAAAATGCGCCGCTCATGAAACAGACTCCCGCCCTACCCGTTCCGCCGCAACCGCGCGCGGGGCAGCAGCGCGCCTATTGGCGGGCACCGATCAGTCCGAGCGCGCTCGCATTGGGCATCGCCGAGCTGGCCCGCCAGCGCGACGGCCTGGTGCTGGTGGTCGCGAGCGATACGCACGCCGCGCAGTCGCTGGAAAGCGATCTTCGCCTGTTCCTCGCCGATACGCAGGGCGCGGATGGCGTGCCGGTGCTGAGTTTCCCGGATTGGGAAACCCTGCCCTACGATCTTTTCAGCCCGCATCCGGACATCGTTTCGCAACGCGTGGCGGCCCTGTATCGCCTGCCCTCCGTGCGCCGTGGCGTGCTGGTGGTGCCGGTGTCCTCGCTGATGCAGCGCCTGCCGCCGCCGAACTGGATCGCCGGTAACGCGCTCGACCTGCGCAAGGGCCAGAAGCTCGATCTCGACGCGGAAAAACGCCGGCTGGAGTCCTCCGGCTACCGCAACGTGCCGCAGGTCCTAGACCCCGGCGATTTCGCCGTGCGCGGCGCCCTGCTCGACCTTTATCCGATGGGCTCGGACCGGCCGTTCCGCATCGAGCTGCTCGACGACGAAATCGATTCGCTGCGCAGCTTCGATCCGGAAACGCAACGTTCGGACCACGCGGTGGATTCGATCAAGCTGCTGCCGGCGCGCGAGTTCCCGCTCGACGCCGCCACGACGAAATCCGTGCGGGAAAAACTCAGCGAGCGCTTCGACATCGACCCGCGCCGCTGCCCGCTGTACCAGGACCTGAAGGAAGGCGGCGCGCCGGCCGGCATCGAGTACTACCTGCCGCTGTTCTTCGAAGCGGGGAAGGACGGCGTCGTTTCCCTGTTCCAGCATCTCGATCAGGACGCGCTGCTGGTCGTCGGCGATGGCGTGGAAGCCGCGGCGGAACACGCCTGGGCGCAGACGCGCGAGCGCTGGGAACAGCGCCGGCACGACATCGAACGGCCGATCCTGGCGCCGGAAGAACTGTTCCTGCCGCCCGATGCGCTGCGCGCCGAATTCAACCGGCACCCGCGCATCGAAATCTGCGGCAGCGCCCATGCGCAGGCCGACAAGGCGACGGCGATCGCCGAGTTGCCGGCGCCCTCGTTGCCCTGGAACGCGAAAGGCGAAGCCGCAGGCGCTGCATTGCATTCCTTCCTCGGCAACTATCCGGGGCGCGTCCTGCTTGCCGCCGATTCGCCCGGCCGCCGCGAGGCGCTGAGCGAACTATTGGCGGCAGCGGAGCTGCATCCGCAAAGCCTGCACGGCTGGAACGATTTCATCGCCGGCACCGTGCCTTTCGCCATCGCCGTCGCGCCTTTGGAAAACGGCTTCGCGCTGTCGGCGCCCGCGCTGACGGTGCTGACCGAACGCCAGCTGTTTCCCGAACGCAGCGACCAGAGCCGGCGCCGCAAGCGCGTCGCGCGCGATCCCGAACAGATCCTGCGCGACCTCAGCGAAATCTCCATCGGCGCGCCCATCGTGCACGAAGATCATGGCGTCGGCCGTTACCAGGGCCTGGTCGTGCTCGAATCGGGCGGCGTGCGCGGCGAGTACCTGTGCATCGAATACGCCAAGGGCGACAAGCTCTACGTGCCGGTTGCGCAGCTGCAGTTGGTCAGCCGTTATTCCGGCACCGCGCCCGAGTTCGCGCCCCTGCATTCGCTCGGCGGCGAAGCCTGGGAAAAAGCCAAGAAGAAAGCGGCGGAGAAGGTCCGCGACGTCGCCGCCGAACTGCTGGAGATCCAGGCGCGCCGGCAGGCGCGGCAAGGCCTGGCCCTGCGGCTCGATCGCGCGATGTACGAGCCCTTCGCCGCTGCCTTCCCGTTCGAGGAAACGCCCGATCAGCTGGCGGCCATCGATGCGGTGATCGCCGATCTGGCGCAGGCGCAACCGATGGACCGCGTGGTCTGCGGCGACGTCGGGTTCGGCAAGACCGAAGTAGCCGTGCGCGCCGCCTTCGTCGCCGCCTCCTCCGGCAAACAGGTCGCCCTGCTGGTGCCGACCACCCTGCTGGCCGAGCAGCACTACCGCAATTTCCGCGACCGCTACGCCGATTCGCCGATCCGCGTCGAGGTGCTCTCGCGCTTCAAGTCGGCCAAGGAAATCAAGGCCGTGCTGGAACAGGTCGAGCAAGGCAGGATCGACGTGATCGTCGGCACGCACCGCCTGCTGCAGCCCGACGTGCGCTTCAAGGACCTGGGGCTGGTCATCGTCGACGAGGAACAGCGCTTCGGCGTGCGCCAGAAGGAAGCGCTGAAGGCGCTGCGCGCCGAAGTACACCTGCTCACGCTGACGGCGACGCCGATCCCGCGTACGCTG
>CAYWHO010000067.1:5513-10089 GCA_964458195.1 uncultured Arenimonas sp. | reverse complement strand
CAAGGAGCAGTTCACCAACACCGCGCTGACCACGTTCGGCTCGGGCTGGGCTTGGCTGGTGCAGCGCCAGGACGGTTCGCTGGCCCTGGTGAGCACGCCGAACGCGGCCACGCCGCTGACCGGCACCGACAAGGCATTGCTGACCTGCGACGTCTGGGAACACGCCTACTACATCGACTACCGCAATGCGCGTGCGAAGTACGTCGAGGCGTTCTGGAACCTGGTGAATTGGGACTTCGTCGCTGCGCAGATGAATTGAGCGAAAGCATCTCCGCGAAAAGAAGCGGCCGGATGATCTCCGGCCGTTTTCATTGGTGCAGCGATCGAAGTTCTTGCCGTTAGGCTTGCAGCCGCTCGATCACCGGCCTCACCTGCGATTCCCTTCCGAGCGCGCGGCCGATGCTCTCCAGCGCCCGCGCCAGTTCGCCGGCATCGTCGGCACGCAGCGTCGCATGGCCGACCTTGCGACCGTCGCGCGAGGATTTTCCGTAGTCGTGCCAGTGCCCACAGGCGTTGGCCAGCACGGGATTCGCGGCCGGCACGCTGCCGATCCAGTTCAGCATGCAGGCGTGGCCGAGCATGCGCGTATCGCCGAGCGGCAACCCCAGCACGGCACGCAGATGATTCTGGAACTGCGAAGTCTCGGCGCCCTCGATCGTCCAGTGGCCCGAGTTGTGCACTCGCGGCGCCATTTCGTTGGCCAACAGTTCGCCGTCCCTCAGGAACAGTTCGAGCGCGAACACGCCCACGTAATCGAGAGTTTCGGCGATCCTGCGCGCGTGATCGATCGCCCGGGCGGCCAGCTCGGGCGCCAGCGCCGCCGGCGCGAGACTGGCCGACAGGATGCCGTCGACATGCCAGTTCTCGGTCAACGGCCAGGCACGGAACTCGCCGTCGCGGCCGCGTACCGCGACGACGGAAATCTCGCGCTGGAAAGGCACGAAAGCCTCGAGGATCAGGCCGACGGTCGGCGCCTGGCCGCCGAGCGCCGCCCAGGCCGCGTCCGCGTCGGCGCTGCCGCCATCGCGCGACTTGATACGGAATTGGCCCTTGCCGTCGTAACCGAGACGCCGCGTCTTCAGGATGCAGGGCAGTCCGAGATCGGCGATGGCGCGGTCGAGATCCTCGCGCGTGGCGATGTCGGCGAACGCCGGCACCGGAATGCCGAGCTTTCGGAACAGGGTTTTTTCCGCCAGCCGATCCTGCGCGACGCCGAGGGCGCGCGGATTGGGGAAAACCGGAATGCGTTCGGCCAGCCATTGCGCGCTCTCGGCCGGGACGTTCTCGAAATCGAACGTGGCCACGTCGACGCGGCCGGCGAATTCGGCCAACACCGTCTCGTCGCGATAGTCGCCGACGACCATCGGAACGAACTGCCCGGCGCAGGCATCGATGGTGGAATCGAGCACGAGGAAGCGCAGGCCCAATGGCGCGCCGGAAAGCGCGAGCATGCGGGCGAGCTGCCCGCCGCCGAGGATGCCGACGGTGGTCATTCCTGCCTCGCTCATTCCTGTCTCGGATCGGGCTTGGCGAGCACGTCCTGCGTCTGCGTTTCGCGGAAGGCGTCCAACGCGGCCCGGATGCCGGGGTGATCGGCCGCCAGCATCGCCGCCGCGAACAAGCCGGCATTCGCCGCGCCGGCATTGCCGATGGCGAAGGTCGCGACCGGGATGCCGGCGGGCATCTGTGCGATCGACAACAGGGAGTCCATGCCGTTGAGCGCCTTGCTCTGCACCGGCACGCCCAGGACGGGAACGGCCGTCTTCGCCGCCAGCATGCCGGGAAGATGGGCGGCGCCACCGGCACCGGCGATGATGGCGCGCAGGCCGCGCGATTGCGCGGTCTCGGCGTAGCGGAACAGCAGGTCGGGCGTACGATGGGCGGAGACGACCTGCACCTCATGCGGAACGCCGAGCGATTCGAGCCGGGCGACGGCGTGCTGCATCGTCTCCCAGTCGCTGCGGGATCCCATCACGACGCCCACCAGGGGCGGCACCGGCTTCTCGCTCATGGCAGGGCCTTGGCTCAAAAAGGTATTCTAGACGCATCTTTCCGGCGGCACGACCCATGGACCGCAAGTTGCTCGACATCCTCTGCTGCCCGGCCAGCAAGCAACCGCTGGCCTTGCTCGATCGCGGCGAACTTCAGGCCATGAACCAGGCCATCGCCAAGAACCAGGTGCTGCGGCTCGACGGCAGCGCGCAGGAGCAGATGCTGACCGAAGGCCTCATCACCCGCGATCGCCGGATCGTCTATCGCATCGACGACGGCATTCCCGTGTTGCTGGCCGACGAGGGCATCGCCACGGCCGCCGTGCCGGACTTCCCGCTTTGAACGAGGCCTATGCGCCGCCGCCCGCCGACGGCATCGCCGGCGATGTGCGACGCGCACTCGCCGAAGATCTGGGCAGCGGCGACGTCACGGCTTCCCTGTTGCCCGATGTGGCGGAAACCGGCTACGTGATCGCCAAGGAATCGGCGGTGATCGCCGGGCGCCCCTGGTTCGACGAATGTTTCCGCCAGCTCGATCCGGAAGTTCGCATCGCCTGGCGCGTCGCCGAAGGCGACCGCGTCGCCGTCGGCACCGTGCTCTGCACTTTCTCGGGGCGTTCGCGCGCGTTGGTCAGCGCCGAACGCACGGCGCTGAACTTCCTGCAATTGCTGTCGGGCACGGCGACGCGCACGGCCGAATTCGCCGAGGCGCTGAAGGGGACGCGCACGCGCGTGCTCGACACGCGCAAGACGCTGCCCGGGCTGCGCCTGGCGCAGAAATACGCGGTGCGCGTCGGCGGCGGCGTCAATCACCGCATCGGCCTGTTCGATGCGGTGATGCTGAAGGAAAACCACATCCACGCCGCCGGTTCGATCGACGCCGCGGCTGCGCTGGCACGCTCGCGCTATCCACAGCTGCCCCTGATCATCGAAGTCGAAAACCTCGACGAACTGCGCCAGGCGCTGGCAACGGATTGCACGCGCATCCTGGTCGACGATTTTTCGCTGGCCGACCTGCGCGAGGCCGTGCGCATCGCCGACGGCCGCATTCCCATCGAGGTGTCGGGCAGCGTGGATTTGTCGCGCCTGAAGGAGATCGCCGAGACCGGCGCCGACTACGTCTCGGTCGGCGCGCTGACCAAGCACGTGCGCGCGGTCGATCTTTCCATGCGGCTCGGCGAACCGCCCGGCGGTTGATCGTGCAATGAAAACGGCGGCCGGGATATCCGCGGCCGCCGTTGCCATCCCGCTGCGATGCTGCGTTTTTATCAGCCGCGCAACACCATCAATCCGATCATGATGAGCGCCGCGATCGTGATCATGATCAAGGCCCACTTCATCATCGCGCCCTGACCGCCGCTACCGCCGGATTTCGGCGTCGGAAGGGCCGTGGTCACCTTGTTGGCCTGCGCGGCGCCCATCTCGATGCCGGGCGCGACGAGCACGAAGCGCACCGCGTCCAGGCGCAGCTCGTCGCCCGGGTTCAGGAAACCCTGCTGCACGCGCTTGCCATTGATATAGGTGCCGTTGGAGGAACCGAGATCTTCCACCGACACGCCGTCCGGCGTCGGTTTGACCAGGGCATGGCGGCGCGAGATCTCGTCGGCGGCCACCGGGATGTCGCATTCGGCCGCACGGCCGATGACCGTGGGCCCGGATACCGGATACATCTTGCTGAAGACCGCGCCGGAAACGCCGCGGAGGATGTACTTCGGGATGGCGGCGCGCACGCGGGTGGCGCCGGAATCCTCGTCCGGACCGGCGACCGGCGCGGCGCTGGAGCGCTTCACCGCTTCGACAACGGCGAACTTGGCGACCACGGTGCCGATGCCGAGCGTGTCGCCGCTGCGCAGCGCCATCAGGTCGGTCACCGGCTTGTTGTTGACCGTCACCGGTCCACCGCCCGCCGGAACCTGCAGGTTCGCGCCAGCCTGCGTCACATGGATTTCGCAATGCACGGGCTTGATGTCGGGAAGCGTCAGAACGACGGCACCCTCCGGCGCCGAGCCGATCCGGTTCGCCCCCAGATTCAGCAGCACCTGACTGTGTTCGCCATTCGGGAATACCAGCTTCATTCATCCTCCGCGTCTTCGCGCTGCCGCGTATCTAACGATGAATCGCAGGACCACGGCAAGGGGCAGCCTTGCTGCCGACGCTTTCCGCCCCCAGACTTCGGCCATGCCCGAACTGATTTTCCTGATGCTGCTGGCCGGTCCGGCCGCTATTTTCTGGATGTCCGGACGACGTGCGGCCGAACGCGCCGCCGACCTGGGACGACAATCCTGCGCACGGGCCGGGGTGCAGTGGCTCGATCAGAACGTACACCTGGTGCGCCTGCGATTGCGCAGGAATGCTTCGGGCTGGCTGGCCTGGGAGCGCCAGTTCCGGTTCGAGTACTCGCACGGCGGCGACGACCGGCAAGCCGGCCTGGTGACCTTGCTGGGATTGCGGCTTTCCGCCCTGGTGGGCCCGGACGGCTGAGCGGCGGCGCCTACTTCACGATGCGCAGGTGGCCGCCGCGCTTGGGACCGTCGCCCGGCGGCGTGGGCGTATCGTCCGCGCTTTCTTCCGGCATGACGCCGCCG
>CAYWHO010000067.1:0-5413 GCA_964458195.1 uncultured Arenimonas sp. | reverse complement strand
TGACGCCGCCGAAACGGGCCAGGAAGCGCACCTCGCGGTTACCGAGATCCAGCTGGGCAACGGCACGTGCGGCGATGTTCAGCACCACCCGCCCCTCCTTGATCGCGGCCGCCGGCACCTGCACGCCTTCGACCGCCGCATCGACCAGCAGGTAAGGCGTCATGCCGTTGTCGGCGATCCACTCGTACAGCGCCCGCAGCAGGTAGGGGCGGTTCGAGGTCATGGCAGGCGCATCGCTCATGCGGGCAGGTCGCGCAACTGCCTTTCTTCCGGCGTCAGGCTGCGCACGAACCCCGGATTGCGGAAGATGCGCATGCCGTAGTCCTCGATCAGCTTCGCCTCTTTCGGCAGAGCCACGCCGAGCGAAGGCAGACGATAGATGATCGGCGCCATGGCGCAATCGGCCAGGCTCATTTCGGGATTGAGGAAGAACTTCGCGGCCTTGAACAAGGGCAGCGAACCGAGCAGCAGTTCGCGCAGCGCCTTGCGCCCCGCCTCCGCCTGCACCTTGTTGCCGCTCTGGATGGCCTGCACCTGCGGCACCCAGTTCTTTTCGATCTGCAGCATCGCCAGCCGCAGGCGGGCGCGCGAGAGCGGGTCGACCGGCATCAGGGGCGGATGGGGATAACGCTCGTCCAGGTATTCGCTGACGACCGAGGCCGAATAGAGCACGAGATCGCGATCGACCAGGGTCGGCACGGAATGGTAGGGATTCAGGTCCAGCAGGTCTTCCGGCGGCTTGGCCGGATCGACCGGTACCAGCTCATAGCTCACGCCCTTGGCCGCCAGGACCAGACGAACCCGGTGGCAGACCACGCAATCCGGTGCGGAAAACAGGGTCAGGGAATTGCGCATCCGCGGACTTGCGGCCATCGGCGAATCCTCGATCGGGTAGCCCCCGGCCCCTGCCGGCGGTCATCCAACCGTAAACCTGCCCGGCCCGCCGTTTTTTCGCAAGACCTGGGAGCAGCAAAAAGGCCGCCCGGGGGCGGCCTTTTCGGCAAAACGTGACGGAACTCGCCTCAGTGCACGTCGCGCCAGTACTCGACCTTGACCAGATAGGCGAGGAAAGTGAAGAAAGCCAGGAACAGGACGGCCCAGACGCCCACCGATTCGCGCTTCATCGCACCCGGCTCGCCGACATAGGCGAGGAAGGCGGTGATGTCGCGCGCAGTCCGGTCGAATTCCTCGGGACTCAGGCGGCCCTTCTGGGCCTCCGGAATCTCGAAACCGGTGATGCAGCGCCCCTGGTACTCGCCCTTGTGGCAGGGCTCGGCTTCGCCGGCGGCATTCTTGTGCTTGGCTTCGGTCACCGGATGCTGGATGCCCTGAAGTTCCCACAGCACATGGGGCATCGACGCACCGGGGAAGACGGTGTTGTTCCAGCCCAGCGGGCGCGACTCGTCGATGTAGAAACTCTTCAGGTAGTTGTAGACCCAGTCCGGGCCCTCCGCCTTGGTGCGAGCGACCACGCTCAGGTCCGGCGGCGCCTTGCCGAACCAGGCCAGGCCGTCGGCCGCCGCGACGCCGGTGCGGATGTTCTCGCCGATCTTCGCGTCCGAGTAGATCAGGTTCTGTTCCACCTGCTCCTTCGTCAGGCCGAGGTCCTCGGCGGTGCGCGAATAGCGATGGAAGCCGAGCGCATGGCAGCCCGAGCAATAGCTCATGTAGAGGCTGGCGCCGCGCTGCAGCGAGGCCTTGTCGCCAAGGTCGATCTGCGAGGACTCCATCGCCGATTCGCCACCGGAAGCGGCGGCGAACGCGGGCGCGAGCAGCAAGGCGAGCGCGAAAAGTCTGGACTTAATCATGCATGGTCACCCGCTCAGGCACCGTCTTGAACGAGCCCATGCGGCTCCAGAACGGCATGAAGATGAAGAAACCGAAGTAGAACGCCGTCAGGCCGCGCGCCAGCCAGGTCTGCGCCGTGCTGCCCGCCTGCATGCCGAGGTAGGCCAGGGTCACGAAGGCGACGCAGAACAGCGCGATCAGGATCTTGTGCAGCATCGGCCGGTAACGGATCGACTTGACCGGACTGCGGTCGAACCAGGGCAGGCCGAACAGGATCATCGTCGCCGCACCCATGGTGATCACGCCGAGCAGCTTGTCAGGCACGGCGCGCAGCATCGCGTAGTAGGGCGTGAAGTACCACACCGGCTTGATGTGCGCCGGCGTAACCAGCGGGTCGGCCGGCACGAAGTTGTCGTGCTCGAGGAACAGGCCGCCGAAGGTCGGCGCGAAGAACATGATGAAGGCCGCCACCGTCAGGAAGAATCCGACGCCGAACAGGTCCTTGCCGACCGTGTAGTACGGATGAAAGGGAATTCCGTCGAGCGGGATCTTGCTGACCGGGTCCTTCGTCTTCTTGATGTCGACGCCGTCGGGATTGTTCGAGCCGACCTCGTGCAGCGCGCCCAGGTGCAGCACCACCAGCAACAGGATGACCAGCGGCAGGGCGATGACGTGCAGGGCGAAGAAGCGGTTGAGCGTGGCGTCGGAAACCAGGTAGTCGCCGCGGATCCATTCGGTCAGGTCGCCGCCGATCACCGGGATGGCGCCGAACAGGTTGATGATCACCTGCGCACCCCAGTAGCTCATCTGGCCCCAGGGCAGCACGTAGCCCATGAAGGCCTCGGCCATCAGCGTCAGGAAGATCAGCATGCCGATCACCCAGACCAGTTCGCGCGGCTTCTGGTAGGAACCGTAGATCAGGCCGCGGAACATGTGCAGGTAGACGACGACGAAGAACAGCGAGGCGCCGGTCGAATGCATGTAGCGGATCAGGTTGCCGCCCGCCACGTCGCGCATGATGTATTCGACGCTTTCGAATGCGCGCGGGATGCCGGCCGCCGTCAGCGAAGCGTCCGGCTTGTAGTGCATGGTCAGGAAGATGCCGGTGACGATCTGGTTGGCCAACACGACCATCGCCAGCGAACCGAAGTAGTACCAGAAGTTGAAGTTCTTCGGAGCGTAGTACTCCGACATGTGCTTCTTGTAGAAGGGCATCATGCCGGGCGTACGCTCGTTGACCCAGCCCATGACGCCGTTCACGGCGCGCTCGATGGCGTTCATCAGGCGCCTCCCTCGGGTGCGACGCCGACCATGATGTGGTTGTCGTCGATGAAATGGTAAGGCGGCACTTCCAGGTTGGAAGGCGCAGGCACGCCCTGGAACACGCGGCCGGCGAGGTCGAAGCGCGACTGGTGGCAGGGGCAATAGAAACCGCCCTTCCACTCGGCGTCGTAGGCCTGCGGCACCAGTTCTGGCACGTACAGCGGCGAGAATCCCAGATTGGTGCAGATGCCGACGAGGACCGCGATGTCCGTCTTTATAGAACGCCCTTCTGTCTTGGCGAAGGCCGGCGTCTGGTCGACGTTATCCGACTTCGGATCGCGCAGCTTGCCGTCCAGGGTCGGCAGGGCCGACAACTGCTCCGGCGTGCGCTTGAAGATCCACACCGGCTTGCCGCGCCACTGCTGGATGATGCGCATGCCCGGCTCGAGCTTGCTGATGTCCACTTCCACCGGGGCACCGGCGACCTGGGCGCGGGCGCTGGGCTTCCAGGAAGTGACGAACGGGACGGCCGCAAAACCAACACCGACCGCACCGACCACGGCGGTCGTAGTGGTCAGGAAGCGGCGGCGACCCGGGTTGACCTCATCGTTGGCCATTCGGCTCTCCGAAGATTTAACTGTGAATTTCCCTGAGACGGGCAAGGCATGCCCGGCAAAATCAACGCGCAATTGTAGCGGCGAGGCCGGCGGGCGACAACGGAGAGTGAAGGGCGGCCCCGACCGCGCCCGGCCTGGTCAAGGCGTCGCCAGCGCCGTGCGGTAACGCTGGGCCAGTTGGCCGACGCGTTCGACGTAGCGCCGCGTTTCGTTGTAGGGCGGTACGCCGTCATGGCGGTCCACCGCGCCTTCGCCGGCGTTGTAGGCCGCCGCCACCAGGGTCAGGTCGGAGCGGTAGCGCTTCATCAGCCACGCCAGGTACTGCACGCCGCCCCGGATGTTCTGGCCCGGATCGAAGGGGTCGCTGACGCCGAAGCGCGAGGCGGTTGCGGGAATCAGCTGCATCAGTCCCTGGGCGTTCTTCGGCGAAACGACATGCGGCCGGAACGCGGACTCGGCATGGATGATCGCCCGGACCACCGCTTCCTCGACGCCGTATTGCAGGGCAGCGCTGCGGATTTCGCTGCTGAAGGCGGTGGTATTGAGCGCCACGCGACCGAAATTCGTACCCGGCAGGGCGGCGCAGGCGTAACAACTGGGCTGCGAGAAGATCGCGTATTCGATCCGACTGACACTGACGTTGCTGGCGCCTTTCGGCCGGCGGTTGCTGAAATTGCGGACGCCGTTGGCGTCGGTATAGGAGTAGATCGTCGAATGCGCCATGCGCAGGAAGCGCGGGGTGAAGCCGGCGGTCTTGACCTGGTCGGGCGCCGCCGTGTCACGGGCGGAATTCGCCGGGGCGGCAGGCGCGGACGTCGCGGCGCCCGATGCGGCGACCGGGACGGCCGCCGGTGGCGGATCGCTGCGCTTCGGCGGCGGCGCGGGCGGGGTGGCGATGAGCTTGCACTGCGCGTTCGGCACCCGCTTGCTGCTGTAGTTGGGGATGCCGTCGGCGCCGACGCAGCGATAAAGCCCGCCCGCGGTCGCGGGGGCGGCGAAGGCCAGGCTCAGCCAGAGCAGAGGATGCAGTCGCGCCATGGCGCGAAGTGTCTCCCCTTTTTTTCGGAAATCCAAGCGCTTAGGGCTGGATCCGATGGCTCTGCCTCAACCGTGGCACTACAATGGGCGCCCCGCGGACCGGAATAACCGCCGTCCTCCCCCGGAACCAGACCATGAGCCAGCCTTCCTCTCCCGCCCCCGTCGCCTCGCCCGCCGGGAAGCTCTTCATCAAGACGCACGGCTGTCAGATGAACGAGTACGACTCGACCCGCATGGCCGACCTGCTCGCGGCCGAACACGGCCTGGAGCTGACCGACGACGAGTCCCAGGCCGACGTGATCCTGGTCAATACCTGCTCCATTCGCGAGAAGGCCCAGGAAAAGGTCTTCAGCCAGCTCGGCCGTTGGCGTCTGCTCAAGCAGGACAAGCCGCATCTGGTGATCGGCGTCGGCGGTTGCGTCGCTTCGCAGGAAGGCGACGCCCTGCTCAAGCGCGCGCCCTTCGTCGATCTCGTCTTCGGTCCGCAGACCCTGCATCGCCTGCCCGACCTGATCGAAGCGCGGCGGGAAACCGGCAAACCGCAGGTGGACATCAGCTTCCCGGAAGTCGAGAAGTTCGATCGCCTGCCGGAACCGCGCGCCGAAGGTCCGACCGCCTTCGTCTCCATCATGGAAGGCTGCAGCAAGTACTGCTCGTTCTGCGTCGTGCCCTATACGCGCGGCGAGGAAGTCTCTCGCCCGTTCGAC
>CAYWHO010000066.1:9268-10194 GCA_964458195.1 uncultured Arenimonas sp. | reverse complement strand
GTCGTCGTCGTCATCTTGAAGGTGTCGCTGCGGAACGCACTGGACTGCGGCTGCAGCAGATATCGCGTCGTCGTGTCCGGCACGAAATCCAGCAACTGCACCTGCACCGAATCGGACCAGCCGCACATGGCCTTGGCATCGGCCAGTTGCAGCGCGGCGGCTTCGGCCTGGTCGGCCTTCGCCTTGGCGGTGGCGACCTCCTTGGCCGCCGCGACTTCGGCCTGGCGTAGCTTCACCAGTTCGGCCAGGGCCGCGATATAGGGCGCATCGGTCTCCTTGATGCCGTCCTTCTTCATCGCGTCGAGCAAGGTGGCCTGCGCGGTGGCGGCGGCTTTCGCGCCGGCGAGTTTGGTTTCCAGTTCCTTCAGCGCGGCGGTCGCGTCGGCGAAGGCCTTATCGGCCTTGTCGTCGGCCTTCGTGCGCGTGAACGTGACCTTCGCGTAGCGCATCGGCAGATAGTAGGAAACGCCGAGCGGCGGTTCCGCCGCGCCCTCGGACGGCGAACCCTGGGACGACACCGAACGGATGCCGGTCGTCGTGCAAGCGCTCAGCAACACCGCCGGCAGGACGGCGAAAAAAATCGAATGCGAACGAAGCGGTTTGCGCATGAGCGGCTCCCCCAGCCGGATCGGAGAACAGACAATGCGCATTCGCGGTGCCGCGCGCATCATGCATGGCAACACGAAACCTGTGCGAAAACGCACAGCGACAGCGCGGCTGCCACCATCTGTTTCGACGATGCGCGGAACGATGCGTGAAGACGCGTGCACGTAGGAGCGCCTTCTGGGCGCGGCTTTCCGCGCGATCTTTCGTCATCGCGTTCGCGGGCGCCGATCACCTTTGCCCCGCACCCCCACCCACACCCCCGGAACGGGGGGGGGGGGCAAGGTGGGGGGGGGGCAGTGTGGGTGGGGAGTTGGGGGGGG
>CAYWHO010000066.1:7247-9258 GCA_964458195.1 uncultured Arenimonas sp. | reverse complement strand
CCTCTCCCCGTAAACGGGGAGAGGGAGCATGTGGGCTGGGCTGCATGTAGGTTGGGCTGTAGGGTGGGCTTCAGCCCACCAAAAAAAATCCGCCAAGAACCAAGGTGGGCTAAAGCCCACCCTACAAAGTCAAAAACATCCGCCGCGAACGAAGGTGGGCCAGGGCCCACCCCACAAAGCTCCACCACGCACGCCCGGAACTTTCCGCATCGCGCGATACTCCTTCCGGCATCGTCCGGGAAGAATGGCGCATGCGTTTCGTCCTGATCGCCATGTTGATGGTCACCACCACGGTCTGGGCGCAGAATGCGCCCTCGCCTGCGCCGGCTCCCACGCCCGCGCCCGCCGCGAAGCCGGCCATGCCGCCACGCGCGGTGCAGATCGAACAGGCCGTGCACGCCCTCGCGGCCGCACCGGAAAGCGGCGCGCTCTGGCCCGGGTTCGATCCGCTGAAGATCCCGCTCGCCGTGTTCGACGGCAAGGACACCTGGCTGTTCCGCCATCCTGCGCCGCCCGCGGGTTTCGTTTCGCTGTCCAGCCAGCCAGGCGCGTTCGTGAAGCCCGGTCGGCTCGAGGGCCTCGTCGCCAACAGCAGCGCCGACATCGGCGGCGTCAGTACCGGCACCCTCATCGTCGATTCGAAGGTGGAACGCGGCAATGTCGAATGGGCGGCGATCGCTGTGCACGAAGCCTTCCATGTCTTCCAGCGCGCGAAGCACCCGGGCTGGATCGCCAACGAAGCCGACCTGTTCGTCTATCCCGTGGACGATGCGGCCCTGCTGTCGCTGCGCCGGCTCGAAACCAACGCGCTGCAACAGGCGCTCGCCACCGAAGACCGCGACACCTCCTCCTGCTGGGCGCGGCTCGCCCTGAATCTGCGCAATCGTCGTTACGCAGCGATGGATGCGGCCTTCGCCACCTACGAGCGCGGTACCGAACTCAACGAAGGCCTCGCCGCCTATGTGCAGATGCAGGCGCAGGGGCAGTTCGCGATCGACTGGCCGCCGCAGGAGTACGCGCCGGCGCAGGTGCGACAACGCGCCTACACGCTCGGTGCGGCGCAGGCGATGCTGCTCGATCGGTTCGCGCCGCGCTGGCGCGAAGATTTCGAGGCCAACGACAAACAGACGCTCGACGGCGCGCTGACCCGCGCGCTCGGCGCCGGCCGCGTCTGCGCGTTCGAACCGGCCCTGGTCGCCAGCGAAGACGAGATCGCGCGCAGCGACATCGCCGCCCTGCAGAAGCAACGCCAGGACGCGCTGCGGCAGTTCGAGGCCCGACCCGGCTGGCGCGTGATCGTCGAAGCCGCCGACGGCGCACCGCTATGGCCCCAGGGTTTCGACCCGCTGAATGTCACGCGCATCGACGGCCAACGCGTGCTGCATACGCGCTTCGTCAAACTCGGCAATGACGCCGGTCACGTGGAAGTCATCGGCCACGCCTCGCTCAGCGAAGGCGCCGGCACCCACCCGCTGTTCAACGGCCTCAAGCGCCTGCAACTCACCGGCCTGGCGAAACCCGTCGTGCAGGAAAGCGGCGGCAGCGTCAGCCTGAAAGCCGAAGGCCTCGACCTGCAGTTCAAGAAAGCGAGCGTCGCCACCAGCGGCGAAACCCTCCGCATCGTCCTGCTCCCCTGATGCCGTTGTAGGAGCGACGCAAGTCGCGACCGAGTGCGCCTCGGCTCCGTAGGAGCGACGTAAGTCGCGACCGAACTCGCCTCGCCCCCGTAGGAGCGATGGCAATCGCGACCGGAAACGCCTCGACCCCGTAGGAGCGCCCTCTGGGCGCGATGGGCCTTGCATTGGCTCGCCGCTCCTTCCACCCACACTGCCCAGCACTCCGCAGAATACCTCGACCGGAATCGGCGATACTGGCCTTCATCGTGAACCAGGGGCTGTTGCAATGAATCGAGTTCGCCAGTGGGTCGCCGCGCTGTGCCTGTTGTCGCCGGTCGGATTCGCCATGGCCACGAGCTGGGATGAGCCCTGGCAGGACGAGGTGATCCGCAAGG
>CAYWHO010000066.1:0-7147 GCA_964458195.1 uncultured Arenimonas sp. | reverse complement strand
TTCGCCATGGCCACGAGCTGGGATGAGCCCTGGCAGGACGAGGTGATCCGCAAGGCCGACAGCTTCGGCCTGTACGAGATCAAGTCCGTCTCTGGCAGGAAGGCGACCGTGCATACCGTGCGCATGCTGGCCGGCACGCCCACGCCGGACGTCTTCGTCATTGATGGCTATTACGACCTGAAGCTGACCAGTAGTAGCGGCGGCCACGACGACGAGCTGGGCATCGGCTTGGAGCCGGGAACGCGCGCCTATCTCTGGCCGAAACACACCGCCAAGGGCTGGCAGTTGCCCACGCCGATGGCGGGCATCAGTGCGGAAATGCCGCCGCAGCAGGTCGCGGCGACCTATCGCGCGAGCTTCCACCAGGCCGTGCAATCCGCGGCCGCATTCGAGCGCGTGCAGACCTGCATCTTCAAGAAATTGCACGGCGGCGCCTGCGATGTCGCGCCGTTGGCAGAGGATCTTGCCGCACCGCTGAAGCTCGCGCCGGCCAGCCTGTCTGAGCGATCCAGCGAAGCCGACCAGAAACTGTTCTTCCGCCAGCATGTCGCGTTGGAGAGCGCCTACCTGCTGAAGCGCCCGTTGCCGCTGGCCACGATCGAACCTTTCCTGAAGAACGATTTCTTCCACCAGCAGATATCGGCGGTGCGTGCATTGTCGGTCAGCAACGATCCCGGGCGGGACGAGCGCATCGTACGATTCGTCAAGGACGACACGCGTATCGGCTGCGCCCGCGCGATGGCGATCATGCTGGCGATCGAGCAGCGCAACGAAGCGGTGATGGCGAAGCTACGCAGCTACAAGCCTGTCGATCCCGAGACCGAGACGATCCTGCCTATCAACATCATGGATCCGCGCATCGGCACGACCTTCCCGGATACCCTCGGCAAGGCGCTCGCCGAGCTGAAGCCCAAGAAGAAGTAGAGCGCGCACGAACGTGCAACCCATGATCGACCTGTTCTCCCTGAAGCGCGATGGCGCACTCGAAATCGCCAAAGACAACGACGATCTGCTCGCGCGCATGGGGCGCGCCATCGTACACAGGCAACCGGCGCTGGACGCTCTGGATCAACACGATGAGGTCGACGTCGCCCTGGTGGAGCGCATCGAGGAGATTCTCAAGCCAAGCCTCGGCCGGTCGGATGGAAGCGATGCGGTCTGGTTCCAGAGCATGGACTGGTATGGCGACGGCATCCGTCACCTGGAATTCCAGCCCAATCGCTTTCCGCCAGACGCCATCGGACCATCGCAAGCTTTGCTGACCGGCGATCACGCGAACTTCGGCATCCTCTGCTGGACGCCGCTCAAGGAAGGCGGATCGGATGGCCTCGTGATCTTCAACGATCGGTTGATCCTGACCGAGGGCATCGCCAGGGCGCTCTCGGCAGTCTGATTTCCGGCAGACAAAGGGCTGCGCCCACCGAACGTCGTCCGCGTCGCCTCGACCCGCTCCACCCCTAACCACAAACCCCCAACTCCCAACCCAGTGTGATTTACCGCACACCCGCCCTGTTCCCTCCCGGCGAACGGGCGTAACGTCGGCCTTCCGGAACATCGCGATGGGGGGATCGCATGAGACCGACGGCTGTCGCACCGCTGCGAACCCCGCGCATCGCCTCGATCAACGTGTGGGCGCTCTGCCTGCTCGCCGCCATCGCACTCGCCTCGCCGCTGGCCGCGTCCGAAGCCACCGTGCCGGTGCGCATCGGCACGCACGAACAACCCGATCTCGATGCCTGCCTCAGCATCGGTGAAGTCAGCGGCCTGAAACCTGGCGGCGACGGCTTCCTCGCCGTGCGCAGCGGCCCCGGCACGAAATACGCACTGACCGACAAGCTGGTCGCCGGCCGTCGCTTCCATCTCTGCGACGAAAAAGCCGGCGGCGAATGGCTGGGCATCGTCTATTCCGACGACGATGACACCGACTGTGGCGTCAGCTCGCCGATCGAGTCACCGCGTGACTATCGCGGTGAGTGCAAGAGCGGGTGGGTCAACAAGCGATGGGTGAGGGTAGTGGCAGGATAGGAAACGTCAGCAAACGACCCAAAGTAGACGTTCAGGCTGTCGGAAAACCTTCTTTAGCGCTGAGTGTTATCGCTTCCGGTAGCCTGCCCCAACCATACTGGTCACCCAACAATGGGGAGGACGTCAGGGCAGGGTAGTTTGCGGGTGGCTCGACCGGCGCGAAACCTAGCCGGGGCATGAATCGGCGTTCTGGCCGGAAGATTCGGCCCATCAGGCCTTGGTCGGATCGAATTGAAATTCATGGGGATGGAAATGATCAGGACAATTTCGATTCGAAACCACAAGAGTTTCCATCCGACGACAGCGTACCCGGTGCACATCGACCCATCAAAGCCCGCGACCTACGTGTATGGCCTCAATGGTGCCGGCAAGTCCGCGATTGGCGAAGTGGTAGACGGCATTGCGCGCGACGATCCTGCCTTTGCCCATTGCGCCATACAAACCACCGACGGCGCCAAGTATCGGTACATGGTCTACAACCATGACTTTGTGGCGAGGGTCATCGGTGAGCCCATAAAGGGCATTTTTACCGTCGGCGAAGTAGATACCACTCGCATGCTGCGGATCCAGGAGATCGACGCCCGGGTTCAAGAGCTGGAGGGAGAAATGACGGCAGCCCAGGCCCTTAGCAAAGACTTAGAAGGACAGATCACCCGCGAACTGGCCCGAGCTAAGGAAGATATCTGGAAGGCATATGAGCGGGGAAGGGACACGTCGCTGGCAGAACTGTTGCGGGGGTATGGCAAGGACAAGGAAAAGTTTTTTCGCGATTTGCGAGCCTGCAAGCTGCCCGAGGATGGCCAACTAGACACCTTTGAACGGCTCGAAAAGCGTTGGACTGATGTATCCGGAAGCGAGAGCGAACGGAGCCACGTGAGCCTCGATACTGATGGTCTGGCCGCCATCGAGCGCGACCTCATCTGGAGTGAGGCCGTCCAAGTGTCCACGACCAGCCGACTGGCGTCCCTAGTGGCTGAACTTGGCAACGCGGACTGGGTAGCACGCGGCCGGCAGTACCTACACAAGGATCAATGCCCATTCTGCCAACAAGGCCTCCCTCACGACTTTAGCGACGAACTTGCGCGGCTACTCGAAGGTGAGCGCAAGGCCAAGGTCGACAAGATTGCCTTACTGGTTCAAGCCTACGAGGCGAAAGTCCAGGTGCTGGAAACCCAGGCCCAGACCATTCTGGCCGACCCCGATGCTCCCGACTCCGGGGTAGGCCTCGCCTGGTCGGAACTGCGGGGAAAGCTACACGACACCCTCACTTGTATGCGGGCCAAGGCGGCGGAACCCAGTACCGTCATGAACATTGAGCCCACGAATGCCGATGCCTTGGAGGAGTCCCTGGCCAGGCTCAATGCGTTGATTGACGACTTCAACATGCGGATCCGTGATCGCGATGTTGAGCGCGAGCGGATTCGGACCATGTTCTACCAAGTCCTGCATGCGGACAGGGTTGAAGCCTACACCCGCCACGACGCCTTAGTGGATCCTTTGCGAAAGGCCCAAGCGCAGGTGAGCGCGGAAGCGGAAGGCAAGAGGCAGGAGTGGCATGCGCTCAACCAAGAACTGGGCGATTTGCGGCGCCTGCAGAAGGGTGTGGTCGCCTCCATTGACGCCATCAACGAGCGGTTGAAGAGCCTGGGCATTACGGAGTTCAGCATTCAACGCAAAGAGGGACATGAGCGCTTGTACTGCCTCCACCGTCCAAGTGTGCCAGATTGTAGTCCGCTGTCACTCAGTGAGGGCGAGAAGACCCTTATTGCTTTTCTCTATTTCATGGAAGCTCTTAAAGGTTCTGACGACGAGGAAGAGCACGTCGACCCCAAGAAGACTATAGCGGTTATCGACGATCCTATCTCTAGCTTGTCTCAGAACTACGTATACGACATCGCCACGATGATTAAGCGCGAGCTGTCTGACCCTGAGGGTCGACCTCAACGCGTAAAGCAGGTCATTGTTCTGACCCACAACCTGTTCTTTTTTCACGAGCTCATCCGTCAGCACACCACGAACCTGGAGAAGGCACATAACAAATGCGGGCTACTGCGAGTGTTCAAAAACAAGTATTCGGAAGTGGCCGATCTCAACCCGGCACTCCTGATGAATGACTACGACGTGTGGTGGCAACTGTTGAAGGACGCGCAGGTCGGCAAGGTCCCAACCCAGGTGGTGCCAAATGCCATGCGCAACATCCTGGAACAGTTCTTCACATTCACTACTGGGTCATCCAAGTTTGACGATGCAGTCAAGAAGCTGGCCAACGAGGACACGTCCAGCAAGTACCTGGCCTTGGATCGATTCGTCGACCGCGGATCGCACCGAGACGGGATCAATGGTCCTCCCATCGATTGGACCGAGTACGACGTGCCGTATTTGCTGGGCAAGTTTCGCGCGATGTTTGCGGCCTTGAACCAGGACCAGCATTACCGCATGAAGATGGGCGAAGACATCCAATAACCTGCCGCTTCGATCGCCTTGGCCGCGAACTGAACGGCTGGTCGCCTACCCTGCCAGCACTAACCCTTCTATCACGAGGAAAAACGAGATCAGGTTCGCCCGGCAACATCCGCACTTGGCCGAAAGCAGTCGCTCGTTCCGATTGCTTAGTTCCTATCAATCTCACTCACCCCGATCATCCAGAATCGGTGTCCGGGTTCTGACCGTCGGGATAGTATTTCGCCAGGTCGAGCACAGCACTGCATCACCTGCCTATCGAGCAACTTCTCCCCATGTTCGGCGGCGTGCGTTTCGGCGAGGGCAGCCGTCTGAGCCTTGCATCAACTGCCGCCGATCAGGTCAGAGAATACCGAACACCAACCCCAGGCCGACGGCGAACAGCAGGGCGGCCACAATGCGCTGGACGTGTTGCAGGGTGAGTTTGGTGAGATAGCGGTTGCCCAGGAACGCGCCCGCGAATGCGGACAGCACGGCGCCCGTCAGCAGCGCGTAATCGAGTTCGCCGGCGTGATGCCTGAGGCCGGCCGAATACACGCCGATGCGCGAAAGGTCGATGAGCGCGGCGATGGCGACGCCAGTGCCGATGAAGGCTTCCTTGCCCAGGCCCGCGCGCAGCAGGAAGGCCGAGCGCAGGGCGCCTTGCATGCCGGCCAGTCCGCCGAAGAAACCGCTCAGCACGCCGCCGACGGGTAGAAGCCGGGCAGGAAATCCGAGCTTGCCGAAGCGTTCGGAAACTTCCAGGCTCGCGAACACCAGCAACAAGCCGCCGATGGCCAGCTTCACCGGCGTGACGACGGCGAGCTTGCCGAGAATCAGGTACTCCGCGATGGGCCGCACGTCCGCCAATCGCGTCAGCAGCCACGCACCGACGAACGAGGCGACGAAGGCCGGCAGGCCGAACCGGATCAACACGCGCTTGTTGGCGTGTCGCCCCACCAGTGCGAGCTTGAACAGGCCGTTGAGGAAGTGCACGACGCCCGTCAGCGCGACCGCGTGTTCGATCGGGAAGAACAGGGCGAATGCCGGCAACAGCAGGGTGCCGAGCCCGAAGCCGCTGAAGAACGTCAGACCCGAGGCCAGGAACGCAACGAGGCAGATGATGATGAGGGTCACGGGCGGTGCGAATCCTGGGGCGCGGTGCATTGTCGCGAAGAAAGGTGACAGGAACAATCGCCGCTTCGGTCATCGGCCTGTTTTCGGGCAAGCGCTTGATGCGGACTCGCGGACGACAGTGCCGTGGCGAATGTGGTTACGGGCTCGCGCCGCGCGATGGCGCAGAACTCACTTCGCCAGGTCGTCCAGGATCGGACAATCGGGCCTGTTGTTCCCGCGGCAATGTTTCGCGAGGTCGAGCAGCGTGCGTTGCATGGCCTGCATCTCGAGGATCTTCTCGCCGAGTTCGGCGGCATGCGCTTCGGCGAGTTTTTTCACGTCGCAACTGGCGCGGTGCGAATCGCCCCAGAGCGCGAGCAGGGTTTCGATCTGCTTCATGGAAAAGCCGAGGCTGCGCGAGCGTTTGATGAAGCGCAGGCGGTGCAGGTCGGCGTCGCCGTACAAACGATAGCCGGCGAAGGTGCGGCTGGCTTTCGGGATCAGGCCGACGCTTTCGTAGTGGCGGATCATCTTCGCGCTGACGCCGGTCTCGGCCGAGGCTTCGCCGATGTTGTGGTAGCCGTCGCGACGGGCGTCGGCGAGTTCAGGGCGGAGGGCGGGGCGGGCCATGGCAGTTCCTGACGCATGTCTTAGGGCTCCAGCCTAAACCTTCCTGCCATGGCAAGGTCAATTCGGCGGCCCGGGAGGCCCGGATTTCGCGGCTTGTTGACCTTCCCACAGGGTCAAGGCCCAACCTGCATCCACGGCATTCCGCCGTGAACTTTCAGGAGAAGACCATGAACACCGAGACCGAAAAGAAAGCCTGCGCCTGTTGCAAGTGCGGCGAGTGCAAGTGCAATCCGTGCAACTGCTGCAAGTGCGGCGACACCGGTGGTTGCGGCTGCGGCGGCAAGTAAGCGCTGCGAGGCAGAGTGAAGAAAGGGGCCGCGAGGCCCCTTTCTTTTTGGTTGGAGATTTGTGGAAGCTGGGCTTTGCAGCCCAGCCTACGATTCGGCGCAGGCTGCGAGGTTGGTCGCGCCCAGAGGGGGTTCCTACGAGAGCAACGCGCGTTTATTCCCTCTCCCCGCGTGCGGGGAGAGGGTAAGGGTGAGGGGCGGTTGCGCTTATCATGGGCGCAGGTAGTGCAACGGGTGTAGCCGGACGTGATCGCATTCCAGGAATTGATCGGGAAATCGCATGAGCTCGCCGTCGAGCTGGAGCGCTGCGTGGCGCGGCCGGCGCACGACGACAGCGAGCGCCTGCAGATCAGCCAGGTACTGTGTTCGCTGTCGTTCGAACACGCGCATGCCGCGCGCCTGCTGGCAGGCAACGGCTTCCTGCCGTCGGCGCTGGCAGTGCATCGCACGCAGTTCGAGACGTTGTTGCGTTCGATGTGGGTGTTGTACGCGGCGAACGAAAACCATCTGGCCAAGCTAGGCGCAGACCTGAGCGAGGATGCGGAGCAGGCGGCGCGTGGCGTGCCGCTGGCAGTGGAAATGATGAACGAGCTGGCGAAGAAAGCGCCGGCGAATGCCTACAAGCCGATCGACGATTTCAAGAAAGGCGG